>NZ_JBYUVT010000034.1:0-1821 GCF_058135255.1 Flavobacterium sp. LK-23 | reverse complement strand
CTTTTCGCCTGATTCTCCTTTCCTGCCAGTATTTCGATGAACGCCTTCGCTGTTGCGGGTGCAAAAGTAGAACCTTTTTCCAGTTAAACAAGCTTTTTCAAAGAGTTTTTTTTGATATTTTTTCGATGTTTTTCTTAACATTCTAATAACTCGCCGTTTACAGCGCAAACTTTTTCTAATCTTTGAAGGGTTTTTCTTAGAGGTATTATTCTTTTCATAATAAGTCCCGTTGAAAAACCCCAAGTTTTAGAGACTTCGCATATTTTTTCAAACTTTAAAAATTACTTTCTAATAAGCATTTAAACTTTGACTAAATAACAAACTTCTAAAAAAGCAATGTTTTAACCGCTTTTAATTATTTACATGAAATCAAAAAGCCACTAAATGCCAGCATTTACTCCATTATCCAACTTTACACAAACTCAACAAAAACAAAAAACATCTTTTATCAGCATTCAAAAAGATAAAATCGTATAAAAAACAATTTAACTAATCCCTCTAAAAGAAAAACTCTATTAGCCAGAACTAAACACAAAGATTTGAAAGCAGAAATAAAAAACATTCAATACTTAAAATCCTAGTATAAAAGCAATAATTAAACTTTCGACAAAGAATTATAAAAAATCAATCGCTCCATAAAATTTATCCCAATAAAAAATTTACCACCTGAGCCTTTTATTTCAAACACAACAACCTCCTCAATCTCTATTTTTTTAATCCACATTAACAAACTACACTTCGTAATGTCTAATCCATAAAAAATACACTCACCTATTTTAAATATTAAAACATATCCAAACTAAAACACATTTCTAACCAAAAATTTAAAATAGCATCTACCTATAAAGAAATTACTTCATTATTGTATATTTTTTTCAGACCAAAATACAAGTAGCTACCCAATATCTACAACATCTTTACAGAAAGAAAAAGACCAACTTTTCACTTCATAATTAAATCAAAAAAGCAAAGATGAACAATGCAGCAAGATCTTCGTCAAAAATTGATTGCAAAAATTAAACAGAACTAATTTGAACACTTCACACCTGATTAGACTACACGTTTTTTTAGAAAAGTTTATCCAAGCTTTTCGGAAATATAAGCACACAAAAAGGACACTCCCTGTATTCAGAAGAATACCGCATAAATAAAAGACTATTGACCAAAACAAATTTAACCTAGAAGTATCGAAATAAAATCCCAACAATTCAAAAAATCGGATACACATTTTTTCAAAAAACAACAAATAGTAAATATTGAGGATAATAATTTGAGGATTCCCTTTCAGGTCGAGCTGCCTGTTAATTTTTTTTTGTAAAAAAGGTTTTAGAGCAAGGCTCGGCCAAAAGTTTAGCATTTCGCAAAATGACACCGCTTCCATCCCTTGCACTATCCTGCGTAAAGAAGACATCTCTTTTCAAAGGAAAATTCCAATTCTAAAACTTAAGGATAAAATTCCAACCCCAAAAGATTAAAAACTTTGTAAACTTTATAACTTCGCAAGGACAATAAAATAAAATTCACTATGCTCTTTGTTGGTAAATCCCAATGCAAATCTCAACACAGCTTTGCATTCTTCATAATCGCAACGAGAATCATTCCGTTCTTTACGGGTTAAATTCACTAAAGTAAAAACCTACAAAAAGCAAAAAAATCCCTTCCGATCTATCGGGAGGGATTCTTAAAGGAAAAGCAGCGGCTCCCGATAAGCATGGGAGTCCCGCACAGTTTGCATATTTTCCAGAAAACAAAAAATCCCTCCCGATAAATCGGGAAGGATTCTTAAAAGAAAGGCGACGACATACTCTCCCACAAAACTGC
>NZ_JBYUVT010000033.1:0-5411 GCF_058135255.1 Flavobacterium sp. LK-23 | reverse complement strand
GAAAAAAGCCAATTGAAATGATAAATCCGTTACCGAAATAAGTAACTTTTACAATTTCGACGAAGGAGAAATCTTCGTAAGAAACTCCTCAAAGATTGGACTTTCGTTACGGAGCTACTTGTGGAGATTTCTCCTTCGTCGAAATGACAAAAAATGCGATATATCAAACCCGACAGGTTTCAAAAACCTGTCGGGTTTACAAACGAAATAAAACAAAGAATAATGTTTCAAAAAAAACACCTCTTTTTTATCCTTCTTTTAGCGAGTTTCGTCTCTGCACAGGAAATCCATAAAAAAGAATCTTTTCAGCCAACATTAGAATCCTCAAGACCTTGGGTGTATTGGTATTGGATGAAATCGGCGTATTCTAAACCCGGAATCACAGCCGATTTAGAAGCCATGAAACAAGCCGGAATTGCAGGCGCTTATTTAATGACTATTAAAGGCCCGGCAAATCCGCCATTGATAGATCCGCCGGTTTTACAGTTGACGCCTGAATTTTGGGATATGATTCATTGGGCATTCAAAGAGGCAGATCGTTTAGGTTTGAAATTGGCTTTTCATGGAGCTGACGGATTTGCCGTTGCAGGAGGTCCGTGGATAATGCCAGAAATGTCAATGCAGAAAATAGTTTGGTCAACAACTGAAATTTTAGGCGGAAAGAAAATAGCGTTAAAATTGCCAGTTCCAGAACATTATAAAGATTATTATAAAGACATTGCAACTTTTGCGATTCAGATAAAAGAATACCAAATTACTTCGCAGATGCAACTGCCAAAAGTAACCACATCCAACAATACCGATGCTTCGTTTTTGGCTGATCCTAAAAAAGATGAAAACTTCAAGTTTGCAGATGGAGGTTGGATTCAGTACGAATTTGCACAGCCTTTTACCTGCAAATCTATTGTAATTGAAACCAAAGGAAGAGATTTTCAAGCACAGCGTCTTATTGTAGAAGTGAGTGATGATGGAGTTAATTTTAGATTCCACGAAAGAATGATTGCACCACGTCACGGCTGGCAGGATATGGATTTCCCGAATACACATACGATTACGCCTGTTACAGCAAAATATTTCAGATTTGTATATGACCCAAAAGGCACAGAACCTGGAGCAGAAGATTTGGATTTTGCGAAGTGGAAACAGAATCTGAAAGTGAGTAAAATTACACTTTCGAATCAATCACTGATTAATAATTACGAAGGAAAATCAGGAGCAATTTGGCGCTTGACTCCACAAACTACTAAAAAAGAAATTCCAAATTCTGATGCATTCAAAAAATCTGAAATTATCAATATTTCGAATTTCGTTGATGCTAGTGGAAATCTAAACTGGAAAGCACCAAAAGGAAAGTGGAAAATTATCCGAATGGGACATACTTCTACAGGGCATGAAAATGCAACTGGCGGAGCAGGAAAAGGGTTGGAAGTAGACAAATTTAACCCAGAATTAATTCGTTTTCAGTTAGATCATTGGTTCGGAGAAGCCGTTCGCTCTGCTGGTCCTAAACTGGCTTCAAAAGTTTTAGAAATTCTGCATTTTGACAGCTGGGAATGTGGAAGCCAAAATTGGTCTTCGGTTTTTCAGGCTGAATTTAAAAAGAGACGTGGCTACGATCTTGTAGAATATCTTCCAGTTATGGCGGGAATTCCGATAGAAAATGCCGATTTTTCAGAGAAAGTTTTATACGATGTTCGAAAAACAATTGCCGATTTAGTTGCCGATAATTTCTACGGAACTGTCGCTCAAATTGCAAAAGAATATAACGTTAAGTTAAGTTCAGAAAACGTCGCTCCGACAATGATGAGTGATGCTTTGCTGCATTATAAATATGTCGATTATCCAGGTGGAGAATTTTGGCTGAAAAGTCCAACGCACGACAAACCTTTTGATATGGTCGATGCCATTTCGGGCGGACATATTTACGGAAAAGATATTATTCAGGCGGAATCTTTTACGGCTCTGAGAATGGATTGGGACGAGCATCCCGGAAATCTAAAAACAACGGCAGACCGCAATTATGCTTTAGGAATTAACCGTTTATTTTATCACGTTTTTGTTCATAATCCGTGGACGGATAGAAAACCGGGAATGACTTTAGACGATATCGGAACTTTTTTCCAAAGAGACCAAACGTGGTGGAAACCCGGAAAAGCTTGGTTTGATTATTGTCAAAGAGTACAGTTTCAATTGCAAAAAGGAAAACCTGTAATTGACTTGGCGGTTTTTATTGGCGAAGATTTTCCTTCACGTTCTTTTGCGCCGGATCGTTTGGTGCCATTTATTCCGAATCTTTTCGGAAAGGAAAGACTCGAAAGCGAGAAAATCCGTTTAGAAAATGAAGGTCAGCCAACGGCTAAAATGCCAAAAGAAGTGACTTATTCTAAAAATATCACAGATTTATCACAATGGATTAATCCGCTAAATGGTTATCAATATGATTCTTTCAATGCGGATGTTTTAATTAATAGAGCGAAAGTGGTAAACGGAAAAATTTCGTTTGATGGCGGAATTGAATACGGTGCTTTATTCTTCCCGGGAAGTCACAAAATGGCACCGAATAAGATTTTATCTTTGGCTTCCGCCGAAAAAATATTGGAATTACTAAACGAAGGCGCAACGATTTTTGTGGATGAAAAACCCAATATTCAGCCGGGAATTCAATCAGAAGCCGATCAAAAGAAATGGCAGATTATAATTGATGAAATCTGGAATAACGCCAACTCGTCTTCATGGAAAATCGGAAAAGGTACGGTTGTAAAACTGCCATATTTAGGAAATGATTTTACTTCTATCGGAATTACTCAAGATGTTTATTTTCCAAATTTAAACCGAGCTGATTCACAAACATTGGCTTGGACACATCGTAAATCAGAAAGTGAAGATTTATATTTCCTTTCGAATCAAAAGAATGAAAAAAGAGTAGTTGATGTTTCTTTCAGAATTTCAGGAAAAATTCCAGTTTGGTACAATCCCGTAAATGATAAAACTTCGATTTTAACCAATTGGAAAATAGAAAACGGGAGAACTATAGCTTCTATAACTTTAGATTCAAACGAATCTGGTTTTGTGATTTTTAAAGAGGAAACCAATGAAGTTTTAGCACAACGAAAATCATCTGAATTTGAAAAAGTGCAGACTTTAGATGAAAACTGGGAATTACAATTTGATCCAGAATTTATAGGTCCAAAAGAAGTGGTAAAAACAAACAAACTTTTTGACTGGAGCACTTCTGAAAATGATCAGATTAAGTATTATTCAGGAACTGTTATTTACAAAAAAGAGTTTATCTGGAAAGGAAAAGACATCGATAATATCTGGCTAGATTTGGGCGAAATTTCCAATATTGCGGAGATTAAAATCAACGGAAAAGATTGCGGAACGCTTTGGACTTTCCCTTTCAAAACTGATATTTCAAAAGCTTTGCAAAAAGGAAAAAATACGATAGAAATTAAAGTCACAAATACGTGGGCAAATAGATTAATTGGCGATCAAAAATTACCAAAAGAAGAAAGATTAACCTGGACAACAGCGCCGTTTCGTTTAGAAGGAGAACCTTTGTTGAAAGCGGGATTGTTAGGGCCGGTAATTATTGTAAAAGAAAAATAAAAGTTAGCCACAGATTAAAGGATTAAAAGGATTATTTTTTTTTGACAAAGAAAGAAGTTAATTGCCTCCAGCTTTAGCTGGAGGTTAAGAAGAATACCCATTGAAAATAAACATTTAATATCCCTCCAGCTAAAGCTGGAGGCAATTGAAAAATAAATATTCGCCACAGATTAAAGGATTCCCACAGATTAATAATCCTTTTTAATCCTTTAATCTGTGGCAAAAAAATAAAAAAATGAAAAAATCAATTATTGCATTATTAACGATTTTAGCGAGTCTTCAAATCAATGCCAAAATTAAACTGCCTGCATTGTTTACAGACAATATGATGTTACAGCAAAAATCGAATGCACCCATTTGGGGCTGGGCAGAAAAGAACGCTAACATTGTAATCAAAACTTCGTGGGATTCTAAAATTTACAAAGTAAAAGCAGACGCTTCAGGAAAATGGAAATCAGAATTACAGACTTCTTCTTTTGGTGGCCCATATACGATTGAAGTTTCTGAAGGAAACGAAAAAATAACCATCAAAAATGTTTTGTTGGGCGAAGTTTGGCTTTGCTCTGGACAATCCAATATGGAAATGCCGTTGAAAGGATTCCAAGGTCAGCCTGTTAAAAACGGAAATGAAATTATCGTAAGATCGACCAATAAAAATATTCGTTTGATTACGACTCCAAGAGCAACAGTTTTAGAACCTTTACAAGATTTTGAAGGGAAATGGGAAGAAGCTTCTCCAAAATCAACATCCAATTTTAGTGCAACGGCTTGGTATTTTGGATCGCTTTTGCAGGAAGTTTTAAATGTTCCGGTTGGGTTGATTCATGTTTCGTACGGAGGTTCGAGCATGGAAGCTTGGATGAATCAAGAAATGCTGAAAGATTTTACAAGTGCTAAAATTCCGACTACAAAAGAAGAATTGGCAAAAGACCCAAATCGTGTTCCAACAACTTTGTTTAATGGAATGCTTTCACCTGTAATTGGTTACGGAATCAAAGGCTGTATCTGGTATCAGGGAGAATCAAATTACGAAAGAGCTTCTGAATATACTGCTTTGATGAAGAAAATGGTCAGCAGTTGGAGAACGTTGTGGAATCAGGGAGATTTTCCGTTTTATTTCGCTCAAATTGCACCGTTTAATTATGCTTCATTTCATCCAAAAGATTATTTAGAAAAATACAATTCAGCTTATTTAAGAGAAGCGCAGTTTAAGGCTTCAAAGGAAATTCCGAATGCAGGAATGGCTGTTTTAATGGATGTTGGAGAAGAAAGTAACATTCACCCAATGGATAAAGAAAAAGGAGGAAACCGATTGGCTTTTCAAGCGTTGGCAAGAACGTACGGAATTGAAGGTTTTGAATTCGAAAGTCCGAAATATAAATCGATGGAAATAAAAGAAGGTTCAGTAACCGTTTCTTTTGATGATGTTGCCAACGGAATTACGTCTTATGATAAAGAAGTTTTAGGTTTTGAAATAGCAGGAGAAGACAAAGTTTTCTATCCCGCAAAAACGGTTGTAAGAAGAAAATCAGTTGTTCTAACTTCTGATAAAGTGAAAAATCCAGTTGCAGTAAGATATTTATGGAAAGATTTCGCTAAAGCGGAATTGTTTAGTGCAGGAGGATTGCCGGTTTCTTCGTTTAGGACGGATGAGTGGTAATACATGCGTGCTCCTGCAAGGTTTTCAAAACCTTGTAGGTATGTTGAAGTACGAGTTTAACGACTAGTTTGTCATTTCTGTAAAGGTTAGATAATTCGGTAACAAAATTTAACTTTAATAAATTTTGTTGCGATGAGAAATA
>NZ_JBYUVT010000032.1:0-9126 GCF_058135255.1 Flavobacterium sp. LK-23 | reverse complement strand
TTTTGAGTTCGCTTCACATAATTTGAGCTTTCTTCCATAACGATTTTTTTTATGTATCGCTATTTCAGGACGGGACATTTTGCATAAAAAAAAGCCTCATTTTTTTAAATGAAGCTTAGTACTGTTTTTTTATTGATTAAACTTTACTCAACCTGATTAAAGCTCATATTATCTCTAGTGTTTTTTTGAACTGAAATAGCACCGAACAATGCCAACAAAAAAGCAAAAGCATAGAAACCTTTTTCGCTAGGAAGAATTGTTGCATTCCATAATCCGACAATCAAAAGAACGATTGAAAGCAATGTTCCGAACCAGCAAATTCCGTAATAAATATCTGTTACAGGAAGTTTTTCAAGTCTGTCTCTAACGCTTTTTTGCAAAGAAACTACGGCAAAAAGACCGAACATTAGAACGGTAAAATAGTATCCTTTTTCATTTAATAACATTTCAGCTCTTGCTAGTCCAACGATAAAACCGACAGTTCCAGCTCCAAGAGCTACCCAAGATGCCGCAATAAAGGCATTTGAAGTTTTTTGTATCATATTAATTCTGGTTAAATTAGATTTTTGAGATTTGTTTTTTTTATAATCTCAGTTCGTAAATGTAATTAAATTTGATTAATGGCAAAATGAAAATGCAAATAAATTAATAAGTATAATCTTAGTAGATGTTATAAAAAAAGCTCCAATATATTGGAGCTTTCTTAATTTAAAAAGTAAGATTGTATTATTTTTTAAGCAATTGTTCTAAAGGTTTTAACTGCTCCATATCTATTTTAGATTTCTGTAAAACAGACATTAAAGTCATAATGTTGTTTGGATTCATGTTTTCGCCTAAAACCCTAACTACAGCAAACCCATTTTCTTTTCTATTGGCAAAAATGATAAACTCTTTAATATTATCATCACTTCCAACATAGCTAACAGAAGCACCGTCTTTACCAGAACCAATTTTCATTAACTCTTGATATTTCGGATCTTTTAATATGGCTTTTACCTTGTTTCTTTCTGTCTCAAACTGTGCCTGATTGTTTTGATCAGCTTTGAAAGCTAGAATATTCATTTTGTCAAACGAATTTAAAGCTTCGCTTTGCTCTGCAGATAATTTTGTTTTATCCACATTCAGGATGTTTGGTGAAACATCTAATGCTATGAAATCTTTTTTCTCCGAATTTTCAACAAAATACTTTTGCAATGTTGGTTCAGAATTACAGCTTCCTAAAGTTAGAATAGCTGTAAGTGCTAAGATGAAAATATTTGTTCTCATTGTTATTTTTTACCTTTAGAAGCTTTTTTTAAGTCTGTACCGCCAGGAAGTTGCATTTTATCTGTTAATACTGAGATTTCGTTTAGATCAAAATTACCAGTTAAAGATAGTAAAACAGTTTCATCGTTTTTTGCACCATCCACATACATTAATAATTCTCTTATTTGAGTATCTGTAGCGCCAGATTTTACCATTATTCTAACATTTTTTCCACCATCATTTACACGCATTAATTCTTCTAGTCCGGCAGTTTTTACATATTTGTCGGCAGTAGCTTTCATGTCTGCTTCGATTTTTGGATTTTTAGTGGTAAACACTTTTAAGTAATCCAGTTTTTTTATTAGAGCAATATACTGCTGTGTCTCTTTATCAGAAGCGTCAACTTTTACTTTGCTCATTAAATCAAACATTTTTTTGTTTACAATTACTGAGGTTACTTCATCCTGACCATCAAATTTGTCAAAAGCGCCTTGGGCGTAGAATGTTGTGCTTACTAATGCGAATACTAAAGTTATAATGAAATTTTTACTCATACTTAGTTTATTGCTTTTTTGGTATTCGTGAATCGTTGATTTCATGACTATTTTTGTGTTTAATTACTGTTTAAAAATTTTGTTTTTTGATTGTTCATACTCGCTAATATAATGTACACTTTCAATACCTACATTAACATTGTTTGATAATAATGCCAAAGCTTTTTGTGTTGCTTTAAGCGCTTCTTCGGGATCATCGTAGGTTCCTAATTCTGTTTTCGAAGCTACTGCAGTAGTGTTTTTTTGTTCGCTCGCAAAATAATAGGTTCCAATTCCCAGCAAAACAACAGCTGATGCCGCAATCGATAACCACGCTACGTTACGTTTTTTAGATTGTAGTGGAATTTCATACGTTGATTTCTGTTCTTTTGCTTGAGAGAAATAGCCAAACATAGGTTTGTATTGCTCCAAATGCTGCGCAACATTTGGTGAAGAGAAATATTCTTTTAATTGATTTTCCTCAGCAATAGAAGTTTCTCCCTGAAAGTATTTTTCTAATATATCTTCTATTTTATTTAGTTCCATAAAGGTGTGTATTTGTCATTGATTCTCTAATTTTTTTTCTCGCTCTAGAAAGTGCCACTCGTATTGCTGTTTCGTTCATATTTACGATTTTGGCTATTTCTTCAAATTCATATTGCTCCACATCTCGTAGCTGAATTAATAATTGCATTTGTTCGGGCATCTCATTTATAATTTTTTCAACCCATTCTAAACTGTCTTGATCTTCCAGTTTTTTATCCAATTGCGGCTGCCGATCGGTAAAGTTGTTGTGAACAATTTGCAGATTGCTAGCTCTTTTAGATTTTAGCTGATCGAGACAATAATTTTTGGTCATAGTCATCGCTAGTGCTTCTACGCTATTATAGCTTTGCAGATTGTCTTTTTTGTTCCATAATTTCACCATTACTTCCTGAGTTGCATCTTCTGCTTCTTCGGTGCTAGTAAGCAATCTTTTTGCCAGACGAAAAACTTTGTCTTTAAAAGGATTTATTAATTCTATAAATACAACTTGGTTCATTAATCTGATGGTTAATCGTTAGCTTATATATTCAAGACGAGGCACAATTATATTTGTTACAACAAAAAAGAAAATATTTTTTTATGTAAAAAAAATACTGCTTTAAGGATAAAGCTAAAACTAAAGATACTACTTTTACGTTTATTCAGAATATAGATAACCTACACGATATGAAAACAAATTTAAAGAGTATTCTTCTTCTCTTTTTATTCGCATTTTCTTTACAGTCATGTGAAGATCAGGATGATGTTGCAGCTCCAGCAGACTTGCAGATTAATAATTTTATTTGGAGAGGATTAAATGAGGTCTACTTATGGCAGGCCGATGTGCCCAATCTAGCAGATGGACGTAATTTGCAACCCAATTTTAATCAGTTTTTAAGAGGATATTCTCATCCAGAGGATTTGTTTGAAGATTTATTGAACAAGCCAGTGAGCAAATATCCAAACGGCGATGCCATTGACCGTTTCAGTTGGATTGTTGAAGATTACACTGTTTTAGAACAGGAGTTAAGCGGTGTTACAAAAAATAATGGTGTCGATTTTAGATTGAGCCGCGTATCTTCAGGATCGAATGATGTAGTAGGTTTTGTACGATATATTATTCCAAATTCTGATGCTTCTACTAAAGCAATTAAGCGTGGTGATTTATTTACGAGTGTAAATGGTGTGAAACTTACGGTTTCGAATTATCAAGAATTATTATTGAATAAGGATAGTTATACGCTAAACTTGGCAGATTATAATGGAAGCAGTTATGTTTTGAATGGAAAATCGGTTGACTTGACGAAAACTGTTTTAGAAGAGAATCCTATTTTAATCAGTAAAGTGATTCCTTCTGGAAGCCATAAAATAGGTTATTTAATGTATAATGGTTTTTATCCTGGATATGACGATAAATTAAATCAGGCCTTTGGCGAATTCAAATCGCAAGGAATAACAGACCTGGTTTTAGATCTTCGATATAATGGAGGAGGATCTGTTACATCTTCCATTAGACTTTCTAGTATGATTACAGGACAGTTTGACAATCAGATTTTTGCTAAAACGCAGTTTAATACAAAGTGGATGAAAGATATGACTGCTGAGGATTTAGAAAGTTTGAATTACAGATTTGTAAATAATATTGAAGGAAAAGCGCTAAATAGCTTAAACCTAACTACAGTTTATATAATTACAACGGCTAGTACGGCATCTGCCAGCGAATTGGTTGTTAACGGATTAACGCCTTATATTAATGTCGTTCAGATTGGAGAAACTACGACGGGTAAAAATGTGGGATCGTATACGATTTATGATTCAGAAACTTTATTTACTAAAAAAGGAATTAATCCAAATCATAAATATGCAATGCAACCTTTAGTATTTAAAATTTCAAATTCTGCAGGTTTTGGAGATTATACTCAAGGTTTGCAACCTACTTATGTACAAAGAGAATATTTGGATACGTATGGGGTTTTAGGTGAAACGTCTGAACCTTTGCTTAATTTGGCTATTTCAAAAATTACAGGTGTTTCTGCCAGAAGAGTGCCAAATGATTCTGAACCAGAACATCCTTATTTGACAGATTCAAAAATTATAAATGGATTAAGACACGGAATGTATTTTCAAAATGCTCCAAAGAGTTTTTAAAAAATCGTTTAATAAATAGAAAAGGCTTTCATCACTGAAAGCCTTTTCCATAAAAAAACAAAAACTAATTCTAAAGGTAAAATTAATCGTTAAAGTAGAATCCGTTTGGACCTAAACCAACAGTTAATTCTTTTAATAAGCTTCCGCTTAAGTTATAAATATAAGCTTTACTGCTTGAAGCAAAATCACCACCATCTGCAATAAAGATTCTATCATCTTTTACAGCAAAACCATACATTTTTCCGTACTCAGAAGTTGAGCTGTATTCGAAAATTGGAGTTGTAGAAGCTGATGTTGCGGTGTAATCCATAGCGTAAACTGCAGTTTCTAGAGTATAGTATATTTTATTGTTGTAAATGTCTAGGTTTCTAACTCCATCAAGAGCTTCTGGAAAAGTAATTTTGCTGATAGAATTGTCAGACAATTTTACTTTTATAATTTCACTTCTTTCTCCGTATGAGCTTCTAATAGTGTATAAAACACCATCTTTAATTTCCATTGTATCTGCTCCTAAACCAATAGCTAAAGAAGTTTCAAGCTTGTTTGTTGCTGGATTTACTACAAGTAATTTATCGTTATTGTAAGGTTCAGTTACATATAGCTTATTGTTGTAAACTTCAATATGGTTAGCCGTTGCGTTTAAAGCAATTGTAGATTCTACTTTGTTTGTAGCTAAATTGATAACAGCAATAAAATCATCTGTATTACCAGCTGGGTTTGTGTTCGATGCATAAGTATTAGCATTAGTTACATAAGCTTTTCCGTCTTTTACAACTCCGTATCTAGGAGTAAGTAATCCAGTCTCAATTTTTGCTTCAAGTTTAAATGTATAACGATTTACTACATTTATAACATTAGAACCTCCAGCAATAATGTATGCTTTATCTCCATCAAAAAAGATATTCTGAAGATATTTTCCAACAAAATCAGAACCATTTACAGTACTGTATACATCTTTTGTGAAAGTATTTAAATCGTCACTAACAAAAGAAACAGAACCTCCATCAGTAAAATTTCCCTCATTTAAGATGAAAATTCCATCATCATAAACTCCTTTTGGATCATTGGAGTCATCGTCATTAGAACAAGAAACAAAAAGCGAAACGCTAAGTGCTACTAAAAATAATCTAGTTAGTTTCATTATATTAAAATTTAAGGTTTAAGTACAAATTAAAATTCCTTCCTGGCATTGGTCTATATTCTAAACTTTGATAAAATGTATTCCAAAGATTTAGAACTTGAAATCCTACTTTAAAAGAAGACAAAAGTTTAAAATCGTAATCAATTCCAATATTTGATACATTGTAGGCATCAACAATTTTATCAGGATCGTTGTCAGATTGCGTATAGACAAAGCCATTATAAAGAAATTGGTAATAGGCAGAAACGTTTTTTTTTGAATAGGCAACAGAAGCGGTAACTTTATTAAAAGGAACAAAAAACAACTGTTTTTTAGTTTCAACATTTTCTGATACAGTATAAGCATAAGTTGCATTTGCTGTCAGGTTGTTTTTGCCATAACTTTTCTTCCAACTCAACAATGTTTCTGCTCCATAGCTATTTACTTTGTCTGTATTTTGTGGCATCCAAATTCCATTTGTTCCAGGAACCCATCTCAACAAATCTTTTATTTTCATGTAATAAAAGGTCTGCGTTATATTAAAATTTTGAAAAGTAAAAACATTGCCTATTTCTGCTTGATAGGAGCTTTCAGGTTTTAAGTCTGGATTTCCGCCTTCTTCCCAGTATAAATCATTGAAGGTTGGTATTCTGAAATTTCGTGATGCATTTAATTTCAAATTATATAATTTCCCAAACTGATAAGAAGAACCAACTGAAAATAGGACAGGAGATTGGTAGTTGTCTGTGAATTCTTTTCGAATGCCAAATTCGTTTTTCCAATTAACTGAAGCGTCTTGTTTAACAAGCAAAGCGGCAGAACTTATTTCTCTCACATTATCACCAAAACCAGAACCATATCCTTTAGTTCGATTATAGTCCAAAATTCCGTTTACTTGCAATGATTTGAATAATTGATATCCTAAGTCTACTTTTGTAATAAAGCTTTCTGTTTTTCCGTAAGTATAAATATTACTCGAATTATCGGCATAATATTGATAGTTCTCGAAAATATAAGCAGTTTTTAAGTTGGTAGTAAACTTCCCAAAGTTACCGTCGTATTCTAGTAAGTTTCTATTAAACCCATTAACATATTTACTTTTCATTTCCGATTCGGAAACTATAGAAGTATTTCTATCTGTATTTGAGGTTTGGGTATATAATTTTAGAATGTTTTTGGCATTAATTTTATAACCCGCATTGGCGCTTACCGTAATAATATCATATTGGCCATTTTGGTTCCAGCGCTGTTCGCCTTTCCAGTTGTACTGATTCAGATATTTATAATCGTTTGTTGAGCTGTTTTTTGATAATCCAATTTGGGCACTCCATTTTTTGTTTGAAATAGAAGTTTTATAATTAATCCCAATCGTATTAAAACTACCGTAATCTAGTCTTAAATTATTCTCAAAACGATTAGAAAACAACAAATCGTTGTTTAAATGCACTGTTCCTCCAACTGCACCGCTTCCGTAAATCACGCTTCCGCCACCCGCTTTTACGCTTATCGAATTGTAATCGGAACCTGAAATGGTATTAAAATCGGTGCTTCCGTTCATTTGGGAATTAATGTTAATTCCGTTCCATATTACTGCGGTCTGAGAAGAAGTTGTTCCTCTAAAAGCTACGGTAGATAACATTCCGCGACCGTATTCTTTAAAGTAAATCGTAGAATTAAAGTTTAATAAATCGGTTAGAAGAGCTTCGTTTTTGCCAATAACAGAATCGTTTAATTTTAAAACAGATTGTGAAACCGAATAGTTTTTTAAATTTTTGTCTGAAACCAATACTTCTTTCAAGCTGGTAATAGAATCACTCTGCGCCGAAAGAATCTGGCACATTACAAATGAACAAAAAGCAAGAAGTCGTTTTAAAGTCATAATTCCTTCACTCTTTTTCCCGAGAGCTCGATAAATTGTTACAAAGGCAGGTCTCCTGGCTTGCGTCTTGCTGTTTACCTTCCCATCACGCGGGGCGTGACAGTGGTGATGTAGTTACAGCAAGCATTCATTTTTGTGAACTTAGCTTACAGTTGCGGGTACAGCTCAAGAAATTACTTGATTCCCTTTTAATGTGTTTTTGAATTAAAAACACAACCTTAATTTGCTGCAAAGATAAAGTTAAAAATACTGATTATTCAAATTTGTTTTATGTTTCATGAAAAATTATAAATTATTTGCATTAAAAATCGATTTTTATAACTTCTCCGAAATCAACTTTATTATTGAAAGCTTCTTTTAATGGCAGTGAACTCTGATGGCATAAAATACTTCTGATGATTCCGGCATGAGCAACAATTACAATTGGCTGGTTTGTTTTTGAAATGGTATCAGATAAAAAATTACCAACTCTTTCATGTAATTCAACAAAAGATTCTCCGTTTGAAACTTTGATATTTACAAAATCTTCCATCCACGGGTTGAGTTCCTCAGAAGGAATTTCGTTCCAGCTTTTCAATTCCCAATCGCCAAAATTCATTTCTTTTAAGCGTTCGTCTTCGTGATAAGAAATACTTTTAATATTTTCTTGAATGTGTTTTGCTAAAATAACACAGCGTTTTAACGGACTCGAGAAGATAATTGCCTCCGAAGGAAGTTCAGAAATAATTCTGCCGAAAATTTCATCAAATGGAACTGCAATATCAACATCTGATTGTCCATAACAGATTCCTTTTTCGCAGATGGTTTCGGTATGGCGAACTAGATAAATTTCCATAAAAATAAAATGCTTAAATAAAATATCACTTCGCAAACCTGTTGTGTAGCGCCAAGACAATCTCCTGTATAACCGTCAATCCATTTCTGAAAATATCGAGCTAAAAAATATCGAGTTATAAAAACGGGAATTATAGCCAGAAGAAATTTTAAATCAAAATAAGAAAATACAAGCAGCGGAATTAATCCAAAAAAGAATGATCCAAAAACTTCTTTCCAAGTGTATTGTTTCGCAATTGGTTTGCTTTTGCTAGAAGCATCATCACGAGAATATTCGTGTGTAAAAATAATGCTTATTGCTGCCAGACGACTTAAAGAATGTGCAGAAATGAATAAAAGGAAAATTAGTAAAATGTTATTAGTGAAAAGTAATATCGATTCTGAAAGCAGTTTGAATTTTAGTAGAAAAAGTAAAACCAGTCCGATTGCTCCGTAAGCTCCAATAGCGCTGTCTTTCATAATCATTAAGATTTTTTCTTTTGTCCAGCCTCCGCCAAAACCATCACAGACATCGGCAAATCCGTCTTCGTGAAAAGCTCCGGTTGTTAAAATAGAAGTAATCATTGACAATATAATAGCAATTTCCGTTGAAAGAAAAAATGAAAAAAGATAAAAAGCCAGAAAGGAAATACTCCCAACAATCCAACCAATAAAAGGGAAATATCTTGTGGCTTTATTTAAATAATCTGGATGATGTGTAATGTTTTTTGGACACGGAATTCTGGTGTAAAACATTAAACAGGTGAAGAAAATATGTAGTTCTTTTTTCATTTGATTATGATTGTTTGGCTAAAGCCCTCTTTAGGAGCAAATTTATAACCTCCAGATAAATCTGGAGGCAA
>NZ_JBYUVT010000031.1:0-20489 GCF_058135255.1 Flavobacterium sp. LK-23 | reverse complement strand
TTTTGAGTTCGCTTCACATAATTTGAGCTTTCTTCCATAACGATTTTTTTTATGTATCGCTATTTCAGGACGGGACAAATAATTAAATAAAAAGTGCAATAAAAAAACCGCATCTGGCAGAATGCGGTTAACTATTTAAAACTAGATAATTCTTCTTAGTTCGTTTTCATTGGCGGTAAATCAAACGCAACAGAATCGTGTTCGAAATTGTTTCTGTGTCCTCCATCGCAGAATGGTTTGTTTGCAGATAATCCGCAACGGCAAAGACCTAATGCAGATCTTCCTTGTAAACCGTAAAGTGCTCCTTCTGGATCCATGATTTCAAAATCACCTTCGATTTTGATTGATCCGTTTTTATTGATGATTAATTTAGTCTTGCTCATAAGTTTGTTTTTTTCGAGTGCAAAGATTGCGAAATATATTCTCATTTATAAGCGGGAAACGTAGTTTAAACTGGTTCTATTTTATTTGGAATTCCGCAGAGAAACACGAAGATTTTTCACAGAGATTCGCAAAGATTTTTACTTATTTTGAGGAAATAATCTCGCAAAGACGCAGAGCCGCAAAGTTTTTTATTCTTTTGTCAGACTGAGCGAAGTCGAAGTCCCGCAAAGATGAGCTTAACTTACTCTAAAGTCTTGTAAACAAAATTCTTAAACTTCACACTTCCCTTTCCAATAGAACAAAGACCAATTCTTAATCCCAAAAATCCGCTTAAGACATTATGATTGTATCCTGAAACCTCAACTGAATTCTCAATTTTCTTCCAGTCTTTTCCGTCCAAACTGTAAAACATATCTACTGTGTTTTTGATATTCTTTAAACGAAGAAAGACTTTTCTGTTATGCGTGTTTTTTTCTGTTGGAAACTGCCAACCTCTCAAGTTTGCCAAAATGTTGTTCTGATCGGCTAGTATTCCAGAGTAATATTTATTATCGTAAAAAAGCGTTAATCCGCCTGTTGCGTTGCCTTCAATTTCCATTTCAACTTCAGCCATATACGAATGTCCGCCTGGAACAACTACTAGAGGCGAACTGTTTCCTACTCCGTCGCCTTTTCCTTCAATAGTTAAAGTGTTATTGGCAACTTTAAATCTTGAAGCTTCTACTCCACTATAAAACTTCCATTGCGGTTTAAGAGCCGAACCTCCAAAATTGTCACTCAGAGAAAATTCAGGAAGCGTTTTTCCTTCTGGTTTTGCAATTGGTTTATCGGTCTGAATGTTATCTGGAATTTTATACCAGCCGTCTTTTGTCCATTCAACAGGCTGCAATAAAGTCTGACGTCCTAAGTTGTAATAATCCTTTTCGTAACCATGAAAAATCATCCACCATTTTCCGTTTGCATCTTCAAAAACGGTGCTGTGTCCTTTTGACCACCAAGTTTCAGAACTGCTATTGGTTCTCACAATCGGATTATATGGCGAGTTTTCCCAAGGTCCAAAAGGTGATTTTGATCTTGCCGAAATAACCATATGACTTGTGGCGGGTCCAGCTGTTCCGCCTTCGGCAACCGTTAAATAATAATATTCTCCACGCTTGAATAATTTTGGCCCTTCCATACAAAAACATTCAATACTCCATTCGCGCGGAATTTTCCATCCGTCGTAAACATGTTTTAATTCGCTTGTTACCGAAAGGCCATCTTTGGATAAAGCCACATAACCTCCGTTACTAAAATATAAATATCTATTCCCTTTATCATCTGTTACGTGTCCAGGATCAATATTTCCGATTTTTAAATCGACAGGTTCACTCCAAGGTCCGTTAATAGAATCGGCTGTTACGACAAAATTGGTATTATTTGCTGGGAAATAGATGTAATATTTATTGTTGTATTTAATTAAATCGGGCGCCCAAACTGCTCCAACATATTTGTGAAGCGCATTGGTTACCGGTTCCCAATTCATTAAATCGGTAGAATGCCAAATTAAAAGTCCTGGATAATAATCGAATGAAGAATGAACGACATAATAATCTTTTCCGTCGCGCAACAAACTCGGATCGGGATAATCGCCTGCAAAAATTGGATTAGAATATTGATTTTGTTTTAGACTTTTTTCTGGTTGTGATTGAGAATAACCACAAAGCGAAAACAATACTAAAAAGGTTAGATATATTTTATTCATGATGTATGTTTTGATATTTTTTTTCAAATATAGTCAAAAAGACCATAAGGTTTTAATGGAGTGAAATTTTGTTAAGTTTTTACACAGAGATGCACGAAGAATTTCGCAGAGATTCGCAAAGTTTTTTATGAAAGAAGTTAAAAATAATCTCGCAAAGTCGCAGAGGCGCGAAGTTTTTAGGAATAGTTTGTCATTTCGAGGAACGAGAAATCTCCACAAAGATTGGCTATTTTAGGAGCTGAGTTACTCGCGAAGATTTCTCGTTCCTCGAAATGACAAACTGTATGGTTAATTCTTAACTTAAAAACAAAAAACTTTGCGTCTCCGCGACTTTGCGAGAACTAAAATCAAAAAAATCTTAGCGAATCTCTGTGCTTTTTCTCTGTGAATCTTCGTGTAATATTAAAATCTCAATTCTATTGCTTATTTTTGCACTCTAAAATTCATATTAATGACACAGAATCCAAAGAGATATACGATCACGGCGGCATTGCCTTACACCAACGGACCTATTCATATTGGTCACTTGGCGGGAGTTTATGTGCCTGCAGATATATATTCGAGATATTTAAGATTGCAAGGAAAAGATGTAGCATTTATTTGCGGAAGCGATGAACATGGAGTTGCAATCTCTATGAAAGCCAAAAAAGAAGGAATTACACCACAGCAAGTTATTGATAAATATGACGGGATTATCCGCAAATCGTTTGAAGATT
This sequence comes from Flavobacterium sp. LK-23, assembly GCF_058135255.1. Lineage (NCBI taxonomy): Bacteria > Pseudomonadati > Bacteroidota > Flavobacteriia > Flavobacteriales > Flavobacteriaceae > Flavobacterium > Flavobacterium sp. LK-23. The sequence goes on along the minus strand of NZ_JBYUVT010000031.1, from coordinate 17,645 downwards.
TCGGGATTTCATTCAACAACTATTCAAGAACTTCGGCAAAAATTCATCACGATACAGCTTCGGAATTCTTTAGAACATTGTATGATAAAGGCGATTTTATTGAAGAAGTTACAGAACAATTGTACGATGCAAAAGCAAATCAGTTTTTAGCAGACCGTTTTGTTGTGGGAACTTGTCCAAAATGTGGTAATGATGGAGCTTACGGAGATCAGTGCGAAAATTGCGGATCTACTTTAAATGCAACCGATCTGATTAACCCAAAATCGACTATTACTGGAGAAACTCCTATTCTTAAAGAAACTAAACACTGGTTTTTACCTTTAGACAGATATTCTGATTTCTTAACAGAATGGATTTTAGTCGGACATAAAAACGATTGGAAAACGAACGTTTACGGACAAGTAAAATCTTGGATCGACGCAGGATTAGAGCCTCGCGCCGTAACACGTGACCTTGATTGGGGAATTGATGTTCCTGTTGAAGGTGCCGAAGGCAAAAAACTATATGTTTGGTTTGACGCGCCAATTGGTTACATTTCTTCTACGAAAGAATGGGCAGCACGCGAAGGAAAAGACTGGAAACCGTATTGGAAAGATGAAGAAACGAAATTGGTTCACTTTATCGGAAAAGACAATATTGTTTTCCATTGTATCATTTTCCCAGCAATGTTAAAAGCTGAAGGAAGTTATATTTTACCAGACAACGTTCCAGCAAATGAGTTTTTGAACTTGGAAGGAAACAAACTTTCGACTTCTAAAAACTGGGCAGTTTGGTTGCACGAATATTTAGAAGAGTTTCCAGATAAGCAAGATGTTTTACGTTACGCTTTAACATCAAACGCTCCTGAAACAAAAGATAATGACTTTACTTGGAAAGATTTCCAAGCTAGAAATAACAATGAATTAGTTGCTGTTTTCGGAAACTTCGTGAATCGTGTTGTAGTTTTAACTAATAAATATTACGATGGCGTTATTCCAACTCCAAACGAATTCTCAGAAGTTGATGAACAAACTTTAAACGAATTAAAAGCGTATCCAGCTGTAATTGCAAGCTCGGTGGAACGCTACAGATTCCGTGAAGCTTTAGGCGAATTAATGAATGTGGCTCGTTTAGGAAATAAATACTTAGCAGACGAAGAGCCTTGGAAAGTAATGAAAGACAATCCAGAGCGTGTAAAAACTCAAATGTATGTGGCCTTGCAAATCGCTGCGGCGTTGAGCGTTTTAGCTGAACCGTTTTTACCTTTTACGGCTGCGAAACTTTCTAAAATCTTGAATTTAGCTGACCTTAAAGAGCATTTTGCAGGTTTCAGTAAATTCTTGAAAGAGAAAGATCGCGATGCAAAAGACATCTTTATTGAGAAAACTTTAGGTTGGAATGACATTTCTGAAAACTCAGATTTAATTCCGGCTGGACATAAAATTGGCGAGGCAGAATTGCTTTTTGCTAAAATTGAAGACGAAGAAATACAAAAACAAGTAGATAAATTGGAAGCGACAAAAACCGCAAATATTGCTGAAAACAAACAAGCAGAACCACAAAAAGATTTAATTCAGTTTGATGATTTTGCGAAAATGGATATCCGTATCGGAACTATTCTGGAGGCTGAAAAAATGCCAAAAGCAAACAAACTTTTGGTTCTTAAAGTAGATACAGGAATCGATGTTCGTACAATTGTTTCAGGAATTGCAGAAAGTTTTTCTCCAGAAGAAATCATCGGAAAACGTGTTTCTGTATTAGCAAACCTGGCTCCAAGAGCTTTACGTGGTGTTGAAAGCCAAGGAATGATCTTGATGACAACAAATGCTGAGGGAAAACTTGTTTTTGTAAATCCAGATGCTGATGCGCCAAATGGTGCTACGGTAAACTAAAAAAGTTTATTTCAAAATAATAAAAAGAAAGTTATCCGCTTAAAATATCTGGCAGATAACTTTCTTTGTTTAACGTACTTTCTTAAATAATCTATAATCAACTAATACAATCTGAGAATAAATCTTTAATTTTGAGATTATAAAGAGATATTATGGACTTGACTGCACAAATAAAAAAGAATTTAATCTCAAGAATCAAAGATTCTAAAGATTTGAATTTTCTAAATGCACTTCAAACTATTTTTGATTCATCTGAACAAGAACTTTATGAATTGTCAAATGATCAAAAAATGGCAATTGAAAAAAGTCGCATTGAAATTGAAAATGGTAATTTTCATAAAAATGAAGAAGTAATTTCAGAAATGAGAGAATGGCTAAAAAAGAAATAGTTTGGTCTTCTTTTGCTAAACTTCAACTTGAAAATGTTCTTGAATATTATTTCATTAGAAATGAAAGTCCTACTTACAGCTTAAAATTGCTAGATGAAGTTGAAGACTTGCTAGAGACACTTTCAAATTCAGAATTGATTGGAAGACTTACTTCAAATAAAATCACTCGTGTTATTCCTATGAAAGTTTATCTAGTATTCTACGAAATAAATGGAAACCAAATTGAAATAGTTTCATTTTGGGATAATCGTCAGGACATTAAAAACAGAAAAGTAAAATAATCTCAATTAAAACTATCTATCCTTTTAAAAAGCCTCCAACATTAACTAACTGTAATCCTAACACATAATGAAATTAACTAACCAAGTTTATGGAGTTTCTAATGAATTAATTGAAACATATATACAAAGACCAAAAGTTGACAAATTATTTCTAGAAGGTCTTCAAAAAAACAAACATATTATCATATATGGAGCATCAAAACAAGGGAAAACTTCATTAACAAACAAGCATTTAACGGAAGATGAATATATAAAAGTCAATTGTTCTCCTACTTCTACTACTCTTGATCTTTTTAATTCAATCGTTAGACAATTAAATGTTGAAATTTTAGAAACTACAGAAATAACCAATACTATAGGTGGAGAAATAAAAGCTGGTTTGAAAGCTAAAATTCGTATACCTTTTTTAGGTGGAGCTGATGCTGAGACAGAAGCAACAGGAAAAACGGAAAAAGAAACAGGGAAAAACTATAAAACAATTGATTTCAATCTCGCTTTAGCACAAGATTTATCAGAGTTATTAAGAAATATTAATTTTAACAAAAGAATTATTCTAGAAAATTTTCACTATTTAGATGAAGATGTTCAAAAACAATTGTCTATAGACCTAAGAATTTTTGAGGATTATAATATCTTATTTATAATATTAGGAATCTGGAGAGAAAAAAATAGATTAGCTCAGTTTAATGGAGATCTACTAGACAGAGTAATTGAAGTTCCAGTAGAACCTTGGGAAAAGGAAGATCTTAAAAAGATTATTGCTGAAGGATTGCCATTGCTAAATGTTAGTTTTGAAAATATTGTAGATTATATTATCGATAGTTGTTTTGATAGTGTTGGTGTTTTCCAAGAAATATGTAAAGAGTCATGTTACGCAGCTAATGTAAATGAAACTCAAAGCGAATTAATATATATAACAAAAGAAAATGTTGACGAAGCTATTCAGAAAAAATTATCTGACTATTCTAGTAGACATATTAGATGTCTTGAAAGTTTTATTGAACAGAAAGGAAAAAGTTCAGATGAAATACCACTTTATATACCATACTATTTCACAAGAGTTTTACTTAGTGAAACATTAGAAAACATTACTCAAGGATTAAGAGGTAAAAATATTCAAGAAAAAATTAAAGACCTTCATCATAGAGCTGAAAATGTAAGAGGCTCAGATATGGGATATTTTTTAAGAAATTTAGTTTCAAGCCAAATTAAGAAAAAAATTTCGCCTCCAATATTCGATTATGATGTAAGTACACGTTCGGTTAAAATAATTGATTCTACTTTTTATTTTTTCTTAAAAAACTGCGATCGAGAAGAAGTACTTGATAATTTAACTATCCCAGAAGGTATTCAATAATTAAAAAATTAAACAGAAATATCTTATAATTTAAATTGTTTTTTTGTAAGTTTGTTCTGCAAAAAATACACTATAGGATTTATTTAGGAACTTTCAAATAAAGTTAACATAAGCGAATCCCTCGTCATGATGTCCCTACGGAAACAATGGGAAAACCTATCCCTATGGGGTATTTTTTGCACATCTAAAACGAGGGATTCGTGCGTTTAATATTTTCAGGTTTATGCAAAAAAGAGAAAATCAAAAATCGACACATCAAGATGTAATGCAATCGATGGCAAAATTCCTTTCAGACTTATGGTTTGAAGGAGATTTTAGAGAACAGCCCCATTATCTGTCTGAAATTTTCAAGCGAATTCTTGAAACAGAATTGGGAGATGACAAAGAGCTAAGATCAAAAATGATGGAATGCATCAAAACCAGTGAAATGCTTGCCGAAACACTCGAACCATTTTCGGATAAACAAATTCAGAAAGCTTGCAGTAAATTTACTGTAGTTTAACACAAAAAAAGCGCATGAAATTTTAATTAAGTTCATGCGTTTTTACATTATGCATTTATAAATCTTTAGATCAATAAAAAATTATGGGCTACAGTAAATATGAATATATTGATGATAAAAAATTTTATACTATTGTAATTAATGCTAACAAATGCAATGGAGATAAATCTTTTATTAATGAATTTGCAGAATGTCTCATTTTACCAAATAGACCAATAACTTTAAATGTAATTAATGATGCTGTTTATGATCATTTATTAGAAACAAATTGTAAATTTCTAATTGAAAAAAGTGATATATTATTAGAAAAAAACAAAGTTGCATATACTTTTCTTGTAGAAATCCTTGAAATGTATAAGCAATATTCATTAGATTCAGAATATGAATGTATAGTTGAATTTAATTAATTTCAAACAAAAACGTTAATTGGTTAAAATTGCTCAATTCGCACTTTTCCTTTCAAAATACTCGCTTTCTAAGTTACCTTTGAAAAATAATACTAGAATAAAATCCAAATAATGAAACTCACCAAACCAAGATTAGCGCTAATCTGCGGTACACTCTGCATATCTATTTTCCCAATATTGGTAAAATTACGTTTAACACCAGGATTAATTTCGGCTTTTTACCGAATGTTTTTTGCTGTCGTTTTACTTTTGCCTTATGTTCTTTTCAGCGGAAATTTTAAACTTCCAAGTCTAAAATTTTCTCTTTTAGCAATTCTTTGCGGTGTTTTATTCTCGTCTGATGTTGCGGTTTGGAATATCGCCATTCAGGAATCAAGCGCGACTCAGGCTTCACTTTTAACCAATTTATCTCCAGTTTGGGTAGGTGTTGGTTCTTTCTTTTTTCTGAAAGCAAAACCTGCAACCAATTTCTGGATCGGAACATTGGTCGCTTTATTCGGAATGGTCACTTTGGTTGGTTTTGAATTTTTTATCGATTTAAACTTCGATAAAGCATTTCTATTTGCCGTTTTATCTGGCATTCTATATTCCATTTATCTTTTGGTCAGCAAAAATGTCCTTTCAGAGGTAGATGTTCTTTCGTTTATGACGATTAGTTTAATGGCTTCAAGCATTTATTTGGGAATTTTATGTTATTCATTAAACGAACCTTTCACAGGATTCACAGATATGGGCTGGTTTGTTTTGGTTTTGCAAGCCGTAATTTGTCAGTTGTGTGCTTGGCTTTCGATTAGTTATGCCACACAACACATGCGCGCAACGAGAGTTTCGTTAAGTTTATTGAGTCAAGCTGTAATTACCTCAATTTTAGCTTGGTTGTTTTTGGAAGAACAAATAACTTTACAAATGGTTTTGGGCGGAATCATTCTGCTTTTCGGAATCCGAATTACGTTTTACGATAAAACGATTTCTTTGAAAGGGCTTTTTTCTAAGTAAAGAACAGCTCACAGATTTCCACAGATTTAAAGAATTAACACAGATTATTAATTAATTTTAAAAAAATATCAAGCTCCCGATAGCCATCGGAATGGCAGATTAAGCAAATAAAAAATCATTTTAATCTTAATAATCTGTGGCAAAAAAACTTGAAACAAAAAACATTATGTTACATAAAACTAAAATACCAAACTTAAAAGTAATCGCTTTTGATGCCGATGATACTTTGTTTGTAAACGAACCTTATTTCGAGGAAACCGAACATAAATTTTGTGCTTTAATGGAAGATTACCTTTCACATCAAGGCATTTCGCAGGAATTATTCAAAATAGAAATTGCCAATCTGCCTTTGTATGGATATGGAATCAAAGGATACATTCTTTCAATGATTGAAGCGGCGATGAATATTTCTAACAATACCATTCCTGTTGAAGTTATTGAAAAAATCATTCAATATGGAAAAGAATTACTGGAAAAACCAATCGAATTGCTAGACGGAATTGAAGAAACTCTTGAAGCTTTAAAAGGAAAATACAAATTGGTCGTTGCTACAAAAGGCGATTTAAAAGATCAGCACAGCAAATTGCATCGTTCTGGTTTGGGGCATTATTTTCATCATATCGAAGTAATGTCAGACAAACAAGAAATTGATTATCAGAAATTGCTTGGCCGTTTAGATATTGAGCCACACGAATTTTTAATGATTGGAAATTCATTAAAATCAGATGTTCTTCCTGTTTTAGGAATTGGCGGTTATGCTGTTCATATTCCATTTCATACTACTTGGGAACACGAAAAAATTAATCATACTATAGAGCACGAGCATTTTAGTTCATTTGAAACTATTGCAGAAGTGGTTCCGAATTTATTATAATGAAAACAATTTTAGACCTAGAAAATTGGAATAGAAAAGAGCATTTTGCCCATTTCAAACAAATGGAAGAACCCTTTTTTGGAGTCACCGTAGAAATTGACTGCACCAAAGCATATCAAACCGCAAAAAGTATAAACGCTTCTTTCTTCATTTTCTATTTGCATAAAACTTTGGCTGCAGTAAACGCCATTGAAAATTTTAAATATCGAATTTCAGAAGACAAAATATACATAAACGATCAAATTGATGCATCGGCAACAATTGGTCGTGAAGATGGCACTTTCGGATTTTCTTTAATTGAATATCATCCAGATTTTAAAACATTTGAACAAATTGCCTTAACCGAAATCGAGCGCATTCAAAATACAACCGGACTTTTTACCAGATCTTTTGATGATGATAATCTGATTCATTTTTCGGCAATTCCGTGGTTGAATTTTAGTTCGATAACTCATGCACGCAGTTTTACGTATCCAGACAGCTGTCCAAAAATTTCATTTGGTAAAATGATGGTTTCCGAAACTGGAAAAAGAACCATGTCAATGGCCGTTTATGTTCATCATGGTTTAATGGACGGAATGCATGTTGGTCAGTTTGTAGATCTTTTTCAAGAGCTTATGAATCAGTAAAATAATCGGAATGATTTTTGCGCCCAAAAACATATGAAACGAATTTTCCTTTTTTTGTTTTTTATCTCTAGTTCTGTTTTGTTAAGTCAAACAGTACTAACTTCTTATGCAATAGATTTAAAAAACCAAATTGGCCAATCTGAAATTATGATTGGTGAAAATACCATTACTCATGATGTTTTTCTTTTTGCTGCCAGTGCAGATAGCCTTTCGATATTAAAGTACAATAGTGCTTTATTTCTTAGAGATAAATTTGTTACAAATCGTCAGTATACTCAAAACAGATCTTTAATGGGTTACAGTTTCAGCGAAGACGGTAATCCTACTTTATATTGGTTTTCGAAAGAAGACAAATCAATTATTTTAATTAAATATTATCTGGAAAACAAAACCTCTAGAGCATTAAAATTTCAGATTCCGCTTGAAGAGAATTCGCTAATAACAAATTATCAGAGAGACAACAACTTCTATTTGTTGATGAAAGATCGAACAAAAGAGGCTTTGATTGCTTTTATTTTTAAAAACGGAATGGCCGAACAAAAGTTTTTAGATTTTAGCGCTTTCAAATTTATAGATCAGAAAAACCAGCCTAAAACATTTCATCAAATTTTGTTTGAAAATCCGATAGAACTGATGGGATCTGGCGAATACAATCCGTTGTATAAGGTTACAGCCAAAAGTAAAATTTATACCCTTCCTAATCGCTTGATTCTAACTTTAGATCAAAACTTTAGAAAAACGCAATTGTTTGATATTGATCTAGAAAATCTAGAAATAAAAGAAAAGACATTTTTAAAACCGGTTGGAAATAAAAACCCAAAAACGTCTAATTCTTATTATCACGAGAATAAATTATATCAAATTAATCTTAATGCCGACGAGCTTTTGCTTGACATTAAAGATTATGGATCTGGTGAATCAATAAAGTCTTTTGCAGTTTCAAAAAAAGATACCATTCGTTTTAGCAATTCCCCTTTACTGATGCAAATTGAAGATCGTGAGCCAAGAAAGTTAAAGAATACAGCGAAATTTTTAAAAGCTTTATCTTCCCTAGACGCTGGAGTTTCGGTTTATAAAAACGAGAAAAATCTCTTTATCACACTAGGAGGAAGCGGAAGAGATTTTAATACGGTATCTCTTAATGGCTTTAATTTTAGTGATCCTTTTGGAGATTTTCCTTCAAATAATTATTATAATGTCGAGACCAATTATTCTGTTTTTTTTGAAAGTATATGGACCAAAAAACTAGAACCAACACAAGAAACACACGAGCCTTTTGCTACAGATAAAATCTTCTACTTTTTAGATTCTCATAGAGAAGCAGTTCTTCCTAATTCTGTTAAACTAAGTAATTACACCATTTTGACTTATTATGATATTGTTGCGAAACAGCTTGTTCTTCGCAAATTTACTGACGGATTTAATTAAGCCCATTCGCTGATAAAATCTATTTGCTTTTATTTTCCTTTTTTTTTATCGCTTAGATTTTTGCCAATTACCCTATTTTAATACTTTTTTGGCTTTTAGGGAAAGTTTTTACTTACAATTTGTTGTTGTTTTGGACAATATTTAAAATTAAGAAACAATGAAAAAAATTGTAATGACTCTTGCATTTGCCCTGGCTTTAACAGGAGTACATGCGCAAACAGAAAACAATAGCAGCTATAATAAGTGGTCTGTAGAACTAGCTGGCGGACTAACTAAACCTCAACGCTCATTTTCAGCAGGTTACTCAACAAGTACTCCAAGTCCTTGGGTTGGTGAATTAGGGGTTCGTTATATGTTCAACAACAAATTTGGTTTAAAGGCCGATTTTGGATACAACAGTTTTACTTCAAAAAGCAACTCTATCGATTTTGATTCAAAAAACTACAGAGTAGATTTACAGGCTGTTGCTAACTTAGGCCGCATCATGAATTTTGAAACGTGGACAAACACTTTAGGTTTATTAGGACATGCTGGTTTCGGTTATGGTCAGTTAAGAAGTGATAACTTTAAAGGAGCAGATGAAGTAGGTAACTTTATCGCCGGTGTAACTGGACAAATAAAATTATCAAACAGAGTTGCTTTAACTGGTGATTTCTCTACTATTTTGAATGCATCACAAGATCATACCTTTGACGGAGCTTATGTAGCTCAAAACAGAGGTTTCTCAGGTTTGATTTTTAATGGTACAATTGGTTTAAATGTGTACTTAGGGAAAAATGCAAAACATGCAGACTGGACTGTAACTTCAAGTGAAGGAAACAATGTGGATATTTCTGGTTTAGAAAGCAAAGTAGCAGATCTTGAAGCACAAATCAAAAAAATACCTGCACAAAAAGAAGTAGTTGTTGAAAAACAAATAAACACTCCTCAGGCAACTGATAATGAATTAATCAGAAGAATGATTAATGACAAATATTACAGTGTTTACTTTGATTTCAATAAAACAACTCCAATCGAGAACTCAACAGCTGCGATTGACGTTGTGTTAAATTACTTAAGAAAAAATCCTTCTGCATCTTTAGACCTTGTTGGTTATGCTGACCAAGTTGGAAAAGCTGAGTATAATGAAAAATTATCTTATACTAGAGCTACTAACGTAAAAACAATTTTCGAAAAAGCTGGAATCGCTTCTTCTCGTTTAAATGTTGTTGCAAATGGTGCAGATACATCAATTCAAAAAGATTCTGACGAAGCTAGAAGATTAGCTAGACGAGTTACTTTTATTGTAAAATAATTTCTTTTTAATACTTGATTCGAAAGTCCTTAAGATTTTTTCTTAGGGGCTTTTTTTTATGCTACATAACTAAATCCTAGCTTCTTACTATTATTATACTGAAATTAATCTAAGAGTCTAATGTTTTCGAGCTTTAGAAAAATGAAATGAATAATTTTGCTTAATTTTACAAAAAAGACACTTATTATGTTAGCAAAAAATATTGAATCGGCTTTAAACAAGCAAATCCGCATAGAAGCAGAATCTTCTCAAACTTATCTTTCTATGGCTTGTTGGGCTGAAGTACAAGGATTAGAGGGAATCGCTCAATTTATGTACACACAGTCAGATGAAGAGCGCGCGCATATGCTTAAACTAGTTAAGTATGTAAACGAACGCGGAGGACACGCTCAGGTAACAGATCTTAAAGCACCAAAAACAACTTATACTACTTTCAAAGAGATGTTTGAAGAGCTTTACAATCACGAACTTTTTGTTTCGCAATCTATCAACGAATTAGTGCACATTACTTTTGAAGAAAGAGATTATGCTACACACAATTTCTTGCAATGGTACGTTTCTGAACAAATTGAAGAAGAAGCTACAGCTAAATCGATCTTAGATAAAATCAACTTAATTGGTGATGATAAAGGCGGACTTTATTTGTTTGATCGTGATATTCAGCAATTAACAGTTACGAGTTCAATCGCTATCAATCCTAAATAAAAAAGTTAAAGTTTATTTAGAACATTTAAAAATAACTTTTTTGGTTTATATTTGTCTCTGTTTTTAAAATTCAGAGGAAAAAGTGAGCAAGAAAGAAAAAGACAAGGACAAAAAAAAGGATAAAAAGAAAAAGAAAAACAAAGATATCCTTGATAAAATTAAGAAGATTGAAAACTGTAAATCTTCTTGTTGCGAGAAATATAAAAAGAGCGAAAAGAAACGCTGCTCACGCTGTCCTATGTTTGACTTATTTAAAAAAACTGCTTAATACAATATAGAAAAACCCATCAGATTTCTCTGGTGGGTTTTTTAGTTTTAAATTGCAGTCACTTTCGATTTTTAAATTCAATTATGGAAAACACCGTTACAATTCCCAAATCTAGTCTTGACTTTTTAGTTGAACTGAAAAAGAACAACAATAAACCTTGGTTTGAAGAACATAAACCACAATATTTGATAGAGCTCAATCATATTGAAAATTTTGCGGGCGCTTTACTGAAGGAACTTTCCAAAACTGATGTTTTAGAAAATGCTTCGGGCAAGAAAAGTGTTTATAGAATTTATCGAGACATCCGTTTTTCTAAAGATAAAACTCCTTTTAAGCATTATTGGGAAGGAAGTTACACACGAGCAACTGCAGCAAGACGTGGCGGTTATTATTTTCATCTGGAAAAAGGAAACAGCTTTTTTGCTGGTGGTTTCTGGGGACCAAATGCCGCAGATTTAAAACGAATAAGAACCGAATTTGCTCATGATCCCGAAACCTTTCACGAAATATTGAATTCAGATTCTTTCAAAAGCAATTTTGGCACTTTGCAAGGAGAACAGCTCAAAACAAAGCCAAAAGGTTTTGATGTTGATCATCCTGCCATTGATTTGCTTCGTTTCAAACAATTTTTGGTCATTAAACGTTTTACAGATGAAGAAGTATTGAGTCCGCAGTTTTTAGAACTAGCCTTGGGTGCTTTCAAAAACATGAGACCTTTTTTTGATTATATGAGTGAAGTTCTTACAACTGATGCTAATGGTGTTTCGATACTTTAATTCATTTATAAAAACAACAAACCCGACAGGTTTTGGAAAGCTGTCGGGTTTTACTATTTCGCAAGAGCGTTATTTACTTAGAAGCAAAATTTCATTTACTACAACCTCGGTTATATAACGTTTCTCTCCGTTTTTATCATCATAGCTTCTGTGTGTCAGTTTTCCTTCAACAGCGATTTCTTTACCTTTTACAACATACTTTTCTATAAGTTCTGCCGTTTTTCCCCAAGCAGTTATGCGATGCCACTCTGTTTGTTCTACTTTCTCGCCTTTATCATTTCTATAAACCTCATTTGTTGCGATCGTAAGGTGTGCTAGTTTTCTACCGCTTTCTAATGTTTTAATTTCTGGATCATTTCCAACATTCCCAATTAACTGAACTTTGTTTCTAATTGCACTCATGGCGTATACTATTTTAATGTTACTATTAAATTGAATCGTTTATCAAATTCAACATGGCAAAGATGCGAAAGCTCAGACGAGACAGTCGGTTATTAACTATTTACTATCGACTGTAACTATTTGTAAGCGTTTGTAAATGGAAATTGTTTTTTGTATATTTGAGATAAATCTTACGATATGCAGGCAAAAATTAAAAAAGTAGAGTTACGAAATCTTGAAATAGAAGACTATAAACAATTAAAAAAATCGATGATCGAATCGTATCCAGAAATGGCCGATTCTTATTGGAGATCTGAGGATATAGAAAGACTTCTTTCCATTTTTCCAGAAGGACAGCTGGTGATTTTGGTTGACGGAAAAGTTGTTGGCTCTGCCCTATCTCTTATTGTTGACGAAAAATTAGTAGAAAAAAGACATAATTATCAGCAGATTAGTGGCGATTATACCTTTTCGACCCACAATCCGAATGCTGAAATTTTATACGGAATAGATGTTTTTATTCATCCTAATTATAGAGGCTTGCGTTTAGGACGTCGTTTGTACGATGCAAGAAAGGAACTTTGCGAACAATTGAACCTTAAGGCGATTGTTTTTGCAGGAAGAATTCCGAACTATAGAGAACATGCCAAAAAGATGTCTCCAAAAGCTTATATCGAAAAGGTGCGTACCAAAGAATTGTACGATCCGGTTCTTTCTTTTCAGCTAAGTAACGATTTTCACGTTTTGAGAGTCATCAAAAATTACCTTGAAGGAGATGAAGAATCGAAAGAATTTGCGGTTCTATTGGAATGGAATAATATTTACTATGATGATAGTCCGAAGCTGATTAATTTGAAGAAGAATATTATTCGCTTAGGATTAATTCAGTGGCAGATGCGTCCGCTTAATAATGTTGAAGCGCTTTTTGAACAAGCCGAATTTTTTATTGACGCCGTTTCGGGTTATGGTTCTGATTTTGCTTTATTCCCAGAGTTGTTTATTGCGCCTTTAATGGCCGATTACAATCATTTGTCTGAAGCAGAAGCAATTCGTGAATTGGCTCGTCACTCTGATCCTATTAGAAAAAAGTTTCAAGAATTTGCCATTTCATACAATATCAACATTATTACTGGAAGTATGCCTTATCTCGAAGGCGGAAATCTCTATAATGTTGGTTTCTTATGCAAAAGAGATGGAACATCAGAAATGTATACCAAAGTTCATATCACGCCAAACGAAGTTATCCATTGGGGAATGAAAGGCGGATCTCAATTTAAAACCTTTGATACCGATTGCGGTAAAATCGGAATTTTAATCTGCTATGATGTTGAGTTTCCAGAACTTTCTAGACTTTTAGCAGATGAGGGAATGAATATTTTGTTTGTACCATTTTTAACAGATACTCAAAACGGATACACTCGCGTAAAACATTGTTCACAGGCACGCGCCATCGAAAATGAGTGTTATGTAGCCATAGCAGGTTGCGTTGGAAATCTTCCGAAAGTAAATAATATGGATATTCAATATGCGCAGTCTTCTGTATTTACGCCATCCGATTTTGCTTTTCCAAGTAACGGAATCAAAGCAGAAGCTACGCCAAACACCGAAATGACCCTAATTGTAGATGTTGATTTAAACTTACTGAAAGAACTTCATGAACATGGAAGCGTAAAAACATTAAAAGACAGAAGATCCGATCTTTATGAAATTAAAAAATTGAATTCATGAAAACATGCCTCGAATGCTCAGCCAAAATTGTTGGCAGAGAAGACAAGAAATTCTGCTCAGACAGTTGTCGAAATGCCTACAATAACAAAATAAATAAAGATAGTACGAATTTCATGCGAAATATAAACAACAAGTTACGCAAAAATTACCGTATTTTGGCAGAGTTAAATGTAGACGGAAAATCGAAAGCTTCGAGAGATAAATTACTAACAAAAGGTTTTGATTTTGAGTTCTTTACAAACATTTTACAGACCAAGACAGGAAATACATATTATTTCTTGTACGATCAAGGCTATCGTTCCTTGGACAATGATTATTTTATGCTTGTTAAAAAAGAAATATAGTTAGTATTTATTACCATGAGAAAAAACCCCACCTCAATTCTAGCCATAGTCTGCGTTTTAGCCTTACTTGGCATTATATACGCCACGATGATGCCGCAAGGAATCTCTAAAGATGACGAAGCGCTTGCTGAATTTTCGACCGAAAGAGCCTTAAATCAGGTCGAAATTATTGCACAGAAACCGCACTATGTAGGGTCAACCAATCACGAACTTGTTGCCAACTATTTAAAACTAGAATTAAACCGAATTGGTTTAGAAACGAGTGTCCAGGAAGGTTTTACTCTAAACGATAAAGGTCTTTTGGTAAAGTCAAAAAATATTTTGGCTCGAATTAAAGGAACTAACAATACAAAAGCACTTTTACTTCTTTCTCATTATGATAGTGCGCCGCACTCGTTCTCAAAAGGCGCAAGCGACGATGCTTCTGGAGTCGCTACTATTTTAGAAGGTGTTCGTGCCTTTTTGTACTCAAAACATCCTCAAAAAAACGACATTATCATATTATTCTCTGATGCAGAAGAATTGGGATTAAACGGCGCTGCTTTATTCGTAAACAAACATCCTTGGGCAAAAGACGTTGGTTTAGTTTTAAACTTTGAAGCAAGAGGAACTTCTGGACCGAGCTACATGCTCATGGAAACCAATAAAGGAAACCAAGCTCTGATTAAAGAATTTACCAAAGCAAAACCTTCACATCCCGTTTCAAATTCGTTGATGTACAGTATTTACAAAATGCTTCCTAACGATACCGATTTAACTGTTTTTAGAGAACAAGGAAATATTCAAGGTTTTAATTTTGCCTTTATCGATGGGCATTTTAACTATCATACGCAACAGGATGATGTTCAACATCTAAACAAAAATACATTGGCGCATCAAGGCACTTACATCATGCCTTTGATAAAATACTTCTCTAATATTGATTTAAACCAAACTGAGTCTACAGAAGACGATGTTTATTTCAACGCTCCTTTTACTTTCATCAGTTATCCGTTTACTTGGGTAATGCCAATGACACTTATTGCTTTTGGCTTATTGGTCATTTTCATTTTCGTTGGAAAAGTAAAACGAATCATTACTTTCACAGAAATTTTTAAAGGTTTTGTTCCGCTTCTTGGATCACTTATAATTGCAGGATTGGTAACGTTTTTAGGATGGAAACTTGTTCTTGAAATCTACCCACAGTATTCTGATCTTCTAAACGGATTTACTTATAACGGACATGCTTACATTGGCGCTTTTGTTACATTAAGTATTGCAATTTGTTTTGCTTTTTACCATCATTTTTCTGAGGCAAAAACAACGATGAACCATTTTGTGGCGCCCTTACTGACTTGGATCATCATTAATGCGTTTTTAGCAAATAGCTTAACCGGTGCAGGTTTTTTAATTATTCCGGTTTATTTCGGAATCTTATTGTTCGGAATCTTTGTCTTTACACAACATTACAGTTTAGGAATGAATTTACTATTTTCTATTCCTGCCCTAGCAATTGTTGCGCCTTTCATAGTAATGTTCCCAGTTGGTTTAGGTCTTAAAATATTGTACGGAAGTGCTGTTCTAACCGTTCTTTTGTTCGGATTATTGCTTCCGATATTTGGTGCATTTGCAAAAAAAGGAGCTTGGATCGTTGTTTTCTTCCTTTCTTCTATCGCATTTTTCATTTACGCAGGATACAATTCTGGTTACGAATATGGTAAAGCAAAATCAAATAGTTTATTATATGTTTACAATGCAGACAACAATACCGCTGTTTGGACAACATACGATACTAATTTGGACGAATGGACTAAATCCTACCTAGGCGAAAACAATCAGAAAGCAGTTGGATTAAATACGCTTCCACTGGCAAGCAAATACAATACAACGTTTACCTATAGCGCTATTGCTCCGGTTGTTGAAGTTCCGAAACCAACAATTCAATTTTTAAGAGACAGTGTAATTGGAAATAATAGATATCTAAAAATCAAAATTACTCCAAACAGAAAAGTAAACCGTTACGACATTTATGCTAATCCGAAAATGACGTTCTTTAACTTTAAAGCAAATGGAGTGGCAACTTCTGGCGAAAAAGGAAATCGTCTGCAAAGAGAAGACAGCAAAATTTTATGCTATTATGTTGTAGGGAATGAACCGCTCGAAATGGAATTCTACATCAATAAATCGTCTATTTTTGATATGGATTTAATCGAAAGTTCATTCGATTTAATGAGCAATCCGCTATTGAATGTTAAACCAAGAAATGATTGGATGATGCCAACACCATTTGTTTTAAATGATGCCATTTTAATACAGCAGAAAATCAAAAGATATGTGCCGCCAGTAAAACCTATTGAGCCTGTTGTGCCAGTAGATAGTTTGGCGGTAAGCAAAGATACTTTGAAACCGGCAGTTGTTAAACCAGAATAAGAAAATCAATCTAACCTTAATCATTTAAAATGAAAAAAAACTTTTCGTTATTTTTAACTTTTAGCGGCTTTTTAGCAATGAATGCGCAAACCGTTGAAGAAAAAATCGCCACAAAAGCATGCGAGTGTTTAGAAAAAAGTTCAAAAGTTACTGAAGATGTTTATAGAGATTGTCTAACTAAACCAATGAGCGAACTGATCTTGACAGATAAAGATCCTAAAGTTAGAGAATCAATAAATACAGTTGAAGGCATTCAGGGTATGATTTTGAAAGTTCAAGGTGTCATTTCAAAAAAATGCCCAAATCTGGTTCCAGAATTAACGGAAAACAAAGACGATGTTTTTTATAGCAAATCAAAGAACCAAAACGCACAGAACTCTTATGTAATTGCAAAAGATTTTATGCGCCAGAGCAACTATAAAATGGCTATCGAAAGTTTTCAGCTGGCTTTAAAAGAAGATCCAAATTTTGTTCTTGCTCTTGATGATATGGCGGTTTCTTACAGACAGTTAAGCGATTATGATAATGCCATTAAATATTATAAAAAATCGCTCGAAATTTATCCCGAAGGAAATTTTGCCTTGATGAATATTGGTGTTGCCTATACTTTTAAATCTGATTATCAAACTGCGATAAGTTATTATGAAAAGCTGATTCAATATCATCCAAACAATGCTGAAGGCTATTTTGGTGCTGGAAAAAACTATTTCATGCTGAAAGATGATGAAAAAGCGTTGGATAATCTTTTTTTGGCGCATATCATTTATACCAATGAAAATTCTGAATATGCAAAAGATTCGGAACAGCTTATTGGTGCACTTTACCAGAAAATGAAATCGGAAAACAAAGAAGATTTATTCAAAAAAATTGCAGAGAAAAACAACATTAAAATAGAATAAAACTTAAATAAAAAAGGCAGACTTATAATTTAGACTGCACCCAAAAGTTTAGACAAATTAATAATTAAGTTTTATAATAATGAGCTCGATATTGTATCGGGCTCATT
>NZ_JBYUVT010000030.1:0-31014 GCF_058135255.1 Flavobacterium sp. LK-23 | reverse complement strand
GTGACCCGACTGGGGCTCGAACCCAGGACCCCATCATTAAAAGTGATGTGCTCTACCGACTGAGCTATCGAGTCATTTAATTTCTTGAATGCGGGTGCAAATATAAGGAGTTTTTTTTGAAGTTTCCAAGCTATTTTATCATAAATTTGTCTTTTTTTTGGAAAAATTCTCAAATGCTTAGTTTATAAGGTTTTATTAATATGAAAAAAATTGTGTTGTTAGGTTATATGGGCTGCGGAAAGTCTACAATTGCCCAAAATTTGTCAAAAATTACAAATATTCCGTTCTTAGATTTAGATAAATGTATCGAAGAAAGAGTAAATTTATCCATAAATGAGATTTTTGAGAAGCATGGAGAAGTATATTTTCGAAAATTAGAACATGAAATGTTCGTCGAATTGCTGCAATCTTCAGAAAATACTATTATTGGTCTTGGGGGAGGAACTCCATGTTATGCCAATAATCATGAATTATTAAAAGGAGACGATGTGGTGTCTATATATTTAAAAGCATCAATTGATACCTTATATAATAGATTGGTGCATAATAAAAGCAAACGCCCTTTGATTGCCAATATGAATGAGGAAGAAATGAAAGAGTTTATCGCGAAACATTTATTCGACAGAAGTTATTATTACAATCAAGCAAAACATAAAGTTTCGGTTGATGATAAATCTGTCGAAGAAACGGTTCAGGATATTTTAGAAATATTAGCTTAAAGAAGCATAGTCGCCGTTTTCTGAATTGAAAACAACTTGAACATGCTCTAGTAAAGAAGTTGAAAGTGAAATGCCTTTGAAATCTGCCTTTACAGGATATTTTTTATGATTACGATCAACAAGTACTGCTGTTTTGAATTTTTTAAGCGGAACATCTAAGAAATGACGAACAGCATAGATTAATGTAGTTCCAGAGTTCAAGACATCATCAACTAGAACTAATCCTTTGTTTTTGTATTCTTCGGTGGTTAATGAAGTTTGTATTGCTTGTTGCGGATTTTGTTTGTTTATTTTGACTTCGCAGATCGAAACTTTTAAGGTTGAAATATTGCTAAGCGCCGTAGCGATTTTTTCGGCAAAAAGAAATCCGTTAGAAGCAATTCCGGCAATAACAACTTCTTCTTCGTCTACAAAAGTCTCGTAAATTTGGTAAGCGATACGTTTTATTTTATGTTCGATTTCCTGATTGGTCAAGATTATATTGCTGCTCATAGTGTATTTTTTTGCTAAGATAATTAATTTAAAATCCAATATAGATAATCCAAATTTCAATTTTTTAAATTCCAAATTCCAAGTTTTGCTAAAAGTTATTTTTGGGATTTGGAATTTTATTTCTTTTTTGGAATTTGAAATTTGGAATTTGGAGATTGAAATTTGAACATTTATTCTATTTCTTCCTCTTCATCATAAATATCGTCTCCGTAATCGTCAATGTCTCTTCGATCTTTTTTGGTCGGACGTCCTGCGCCAGTTCTTCTCGAATGTTCTTTAGATAATTTTAATAGCTCTAAATGTGCAAAAGCTTCTGGAGGCGTTTCGTTTTTTTGATAAATATCTACCAACTTAGCTCCAACTCGATTTTGCGGAATGTCTAAAACCGTTATAATTTGTGTAATTTGATCTTTTCTAAATGTAATTCGGTCTGTGGGAAAAACTTCTTTTGAAGGTTTTGCAACTTGCCCATTTACAGTGATCTGATTCTTTTTGCAAGCTTCGGTTACCATGTTTCTAGTCTTGTAATATCGAACGCACCACAAGTATTTATCTATTCTCATAATTTTTCTAAAATCCAAGTTAAATTCTTTACAAAAATAAATCAATATTGTATCTTGCGCACCTAAAAAAATGATAATAATGAATAAATTTAAATATTATTTTGTTTTGTTACTTGCTGGTCTTGCCATCGTTTCTTGTAATAAAAATGACGATGATAAAACAGAAGTTGTTCCTTTAAGGGATTATCAAGAGCAATTTAATACTGATAATGCAGATATTGAAGAGTATTTAAAGACAAATTATATTACTGTGACAGCCAATATGGATGTAACAATTGCGCCTATAACCGATGCTGCTTCACAACCCTCAATAATGTCTTACTTAAATAGTGCTACTTATCCAAAGTTGGTTTTAAGAGAAATTCCATACATACATGGTATAACTTATAAAATGTATTATTTGGTTTTAAGAGAAGGTACTGGTGTTGCTCCAATGAATACGGATGGTGTTTTTACTGCTTATAGAGGAGAATATTTAAAACGTGTGGAAAAGACAGATACAGAGCCAGAACATTTAACAACTACTTTCTTTGAGCAGGTTATATATCCAAAGAGTATTATTGATATGTATGTGCTTAATGTTGTAAAGGGATGGAGTGAAATCTTTCCTCTGTTTAAAACTGGAACAACGACTTATAATGATGATGGAACCCCAAATTACCAAGATTTTGGTGCGGGTGTTTTATTTATACCTTCAGGATTAGGATATTATGCTGCGCCACCTTCTTCAAGTACGATTCCAGCATATTCACCTTTAATCTTTAGCTTTAAGCTTTATGATATTAGAAGAATGGATCATGAAAATAATGGTTATTCTAATGGTGTTTTATTAGAAAATCCAGATGGTGTATTTGATTATCAGGAGGATATTAACGGTGATGGTTTTGTTCGCGATTATAGAGATACAACTACATATCCTAATCCACCTGCTAATCCAGATGATTCAGATGGTGATGGTATTCCAGATTTTCTAGATCATGATGATGATGGAGATGGTTATACTACAAGATTTGAACTTACAAAACCTACAGATGCTCCTTTTTCAGGATTAAGCAAATATTATCCTTACGATCCTATTTTGGATAATCCTGCTACTCCAAATGTAGATGAAAGCGAATTGTGGGCTATTCCTAGAAGGCCAACGGGAGAGCTTACTGATCCTACGAAGCCAGAGTCAATCACAAATCCTCGTAAGTATGTTCCTGAGGATTATACAACGCCAGGAAGATTAAGAATACATTTGGATAAAACATATCCTTATCAAAAGAACTAAAATATAGAAGTTAAATAAGAAGCCTCGAAATGTTAATTTCGAGGCTTTTTTATTTATGTTTAGTTGTTAAGTGCTGATTTTTAGCTTGTTGTGTTTTTGTTGTAAGTTTTTATTTCTTTTTACGGAATCACGTAAGGATTTTATTTCTTATTGTTATAGATTTGAAAGAATAATATTAAAATTTTACAAAAATGAAAAAAATTATTGCATTGTTTTTAGGTTTAACTATTTTGTCATGTAGTAGTGAAGATCAAGCGACTCAAAATGTTGCTTCTTCAAATGAAACTTCAGCTTCAGTTTTAGATGGTAAACTATTGTCATTCAAAAATGAAGAGTCTTTTATTAAAGAATACTCAGATCTTGCTTTGTTAGATAGTAAAGGTCTTCAGGATTGGATTGCTTCGAAAGGATTAAATCCATTATTAAAAGTTTCTGAGGAATCAACTGGTACGGAAGAAGATGTTGTTGAGGAAACAAGAATTATTTATTCAGATGCATTGGAAGCAATTTTGAATGCTGAATCAAAAGTTAAAATTGGTGATAAGGTATTATGGCTTAATGAACGTGATTTTTATCTTCTATCAGAAAATGAAATTAATAAGAATCAAAAGGAACTTATTAGTATTAAAGAGAATTTAGTAGTTTACGGACAGCTTTTAAGTGTTTCAAAATCTACTAAAGATTTGGCAAGTAGATATGTTATTCCAAATGAAAATAGAATTAAAACATTTATTACAGATGAAAGTAGTTTTAATGTGCCAGGAATGAGATATAGACATGTATTAGATTTGTATAATGAGACAGTTGTTTTGAATAATGTTGTCTATTCAAGCAAAATGTTTTTAAGATCATTAATGCAATATCGATCATGTTCAACTTGGAGATGTACCTGGAAAACAGAATCAACTCCTGTACAGGTAGATGGAAGCAATATATCTGCAAATTCTCTGTTTTGGTCTGCTTCTTTAATTATGGATAATTCTGTTTCTGGAAGCAAAACTTTTCTATTAGCTAATTGGACTCCAAAAGCACCTTATGGTGAGCAATTTTGGTATCAAAATTTTACGGTGTCAGGAAATTTTAAAATTTACGTAGTAAATGCTTGGCACGAAATTGCACTTTCTTGGTATTAAAATAAAATTGATGTAAAATTAAAAAACCTCGGAATGCAAATTCCGAGGTTTTTTTATGTTCAAGAAAATCTAATAATTATTTTCTTTTGATAACTCTTTCTACAGCTTCAACAATTGCTTGATTGTTTAATTTGTATTTTTCCATTAACTGCTCTGGAGTTCCAGATTCTCCAAAACTATCTTTAACAGCTACAAATTCTTGTGGAGTTGGATTGTTTAAAGCCAATACGCCAGAAACACTTTCTCCAAGACCTCCAAGGTAATTGTGCTCTTCAGCAGTAACTACACATTTCGTTTTAGCAACAGATTTTAAAATAGCTTCTTCATCAAGAGGCTTGATTGTATGGATGTTGATTACTTCAGCAGAAATTCCTTTTGCTTCAAGAGCTTCAGCAGCAATAAGAGCTTCCCAAACTAAGTGTCCAGTAGCAATGATTGTAACATCTGTTCCTTCGTTTAATAAAATTGCTTTTCCGATTACGAAAGGCTCGTCAGCAGGAGTAAAGTTAGGTACAACTGGACGTCCGAAACGTAAATAAGCTGGACCATGGTGATCTGCTAATGCTAAAGTTGCCGCTTTAGTTTGGTTGTAATCGCAAGTATTGATTACAGTCATTCCAGGCAACATTTTCATTAAACCAATATCTTCTAAGATTTGGTGCGTTGCTCCATCTTCTCCTAAAGTTAAACCAGCGTGAGAAGCACAGATTTTTACATTTTTATCTGAATAGGCAACAGATTGACGAATTTGATCGTAAACTCTACCTGTAGAAAAGTTCGCGAAAGTTCCAGTAAAAGGAATTTTTCCGCCAATTGTTAAACCTGCAGCGATTCCAATCATGTTCGCTTCAGCGATTCCGATTTGGAAAAAACGCTCTGGGTGGTTTTTCTTGAAATCATCAAATTTTAATGATCCAATTAAGTCAGCACATAATGCAACAACATTTTCATTTTTTTGACCTAATTCAGTCATTCCCGCTCCAAAACCAGAACGAGTATCTTTACTTCCTGTATTTTCGTATTTTTTCATTTTGTTTTTTGCTATACGCAATAGGCTGTAGGCAATAGGCTTAAAGCTTAATGCTTACTGCTTAAAGCTTTTTAATAATCTGCTAAAGTTGAAATGTTTTGAGCTAAAGCACTAGCCAATTGATCATTGTTTGGTGCTTTACCATGCCAAGCATGAGTGTGCATCATGAAATCTACACCATTACCCATTTCTGTATGTAATAAAATGCAAACTGGTTTTCCTTTTCCTGTTCTTGATTTAGCGTCAGTTAAACCAGCGATGATAGCATCAATGCTGTTTCCTTCTTTGATTTCTAAAACATCCCAGTCAAAAGCTTCAAATTTAGCGCGAATACTTCCCATTGGCAGAACTTCATCAGTTGTTCCGTCAATTTGTTTACCATTAAGGTCGATTGTTGCAATAATGTTGTCTACTTTTTTAGCAGAAGCGTACATAATCGCTTCCCAGTTCTGGCCTTCTTGCAATTCTCCGTCTCCGTGTAAGCTATATACGATATGATTGTCTTTGTTTAATTTTTTAGCTTGAGCTGCTCCCAAAGCTACAGATAAACCTTGTCCTAATGAACCAGATGCAATACGAACTCCAGGTAAACCTTCGTGAGTTGTTGGGTGTCCTTGTAAGCGAGAATCTAATAATCTGAAAGTTGCTAATTCTGAAACTGGAAAATAACCACTGCGTGCTAGAACGCTATAAAAGACAGGTGAAATGTGTCCGTTTGAAAGGAAAAATAAATCTTCTCCAATTCCGTCCATATCAAAACCTTCTTTGCGGTCCATTATGTTTTGATATAATGTTACCAAAAATTCAGTACAACCTAATGAACCACCTGGGTGTCCAGAGTTTACAGCATGTACCATTCTAAGAATATCTCTTCTTACTTGGATCGTTAAATCGCTTAATTGTTGTGTGTTAGGCTTCATTTATATGTAAAATTTTAAACTGTAGCAAAAGTAACGGATATTTTGTGGGGAGACAAATGATTTTCTGCTTTAGTTTGTTTCAATTGTTAAATTTTTTTGCTCTTTTTTTATCAGATTTAAATAAAATCAAAGAAATTGATAATTGTATATAAAAGTTTTGCCACAGATTAAACGGATTAGAATGATTTTAAAAATCAGCTGAATCTGTTTAATTTGCGGCAAAAAAAATCTAGAATTTAGTAAGGTGTCTAATTGGTATCGCTTTCGCTATAATAATTATTCTCTTCATCTTCAGAGCCAATATCTTCTTGTGCGTCGTCTAGCTCAGCACCTGGAACATCCAAATCGTTTCCGATTTTATCACTGTTCTGCTTCCATTCGTGATTGTCATTATTAATTATTCTTTCTCTAGAAATATCTTGAGGATCGATATCTTCTAATCTTTCTTCTTGATTATAAATATCTTCGTTTGCTGGGTAATCCATGTTTTCAAGGTTTTTCTCAATTTGTTCATCCTTGATTTCGTCTAATTTATCTTCTGAATTTATCATGATTTCTAAAATTTAGTTGAATATTAAAATTACAAAAAGAAACAAATGAATTTGTTATACTTTAATAATAGGATTGTTGCAGTTTTTACATTCCGATTTTACCGATGAAATTTCTTTTGGAACCGTTTGCGTTAGGGATAGGAGCGGCATCCTTTTGCGATAAATGTCTCGTCTTAATTAAAATGATATGTTCTTGAGCAAAAGATATAGCGGATAGCCCGACCGTTAGGGAACGCCCAAATCAGGATAAGTTCAAATCTTAAAAATAGAATCTGAAATTAAGAAAATATTAGCTAAATTTCTAATTGACAATTTTTCTAATTCATAATATTTCCCTGAAATTAAACTATCTTTGCCGACTGAAAAACGAATTTATGAAGTTTGATTTATTACAAAAAGATCCGCAGTCAAAAGCAAGAGCGGGTAGTATTACTACAGATCACGGAGTTATAGAAACTCCTATTTTTATGCCAGTTGGTACTGTTGCTTCTGTAAAAGGAGTGCATCAGCGTGAATTGAAAGACGATATTAATCCGGATATTATTCTTGGAAATACCTATCATTTGTATCTGCGTCCGCAGACAGAAATTTTAGAGAAAGCCGGAGGACTTCATAAATTCATGAACTGGGATCGTAATATTTTGACTGATTCTGGAGGATATCAAGTATATTCTCTTTCTTCAAATAGAAAAATTAAAGAAGAAGGGGTAAAATTTAAATCGCACATTGACGGTTCTTACCACTTTTTTACGCCAGAAAATGTAATGGAAATTCAGCGTACCATTGGTGCCGATATCATTATGGCTTTTGATGAATGTACGCCTTATCCTTGCGATTACCGTTATGCGCAACGTTCTATGCACATGACCCATCGTTGGTTGGACAGATGTATCAATCATTTGGAAAAAGTACCTTATAAATATGGCTATGAACAAACGTTTTTCCCGATTGTTCAAGGAAGTACTTATAAGGATTTACGTCGTCAGTCGGCAGAATATATTGCGAATGCAGGACAGCAAGGAAATGCAATTGGCGGACTTTCTGTTGGAGAGCCAGCTGAAGAAATGTATGCCATGACTGAGGTAGTTTGCGAAATTCTTCCTGAAGATAAACCTCGTTATTTAATGGGGGTTGGAACTCCAATTAATATTTTAGAAAATATTGCGTTAGGAATTGATATGTTCGATTGCGTTATGCCAACTCGTAATGCAAGAAATGGTATGTTGTTTACAGCAAACGGAACAATCAATATCAAAAATAAAAAGTGGGAAGCAGATTTTTCTCCAATTGATGAAATGGGACATACTTTTGTAGATACAGAATATACAAAAGCCTATTTACGCCACTTGTTTGCGGCCAACGAATATTTAGGAAAGCAAATTGCTACCATTCATAATCTTGGATTCTATATGTGGTTGGTTCGTGAGGCAAGAAAACATATCTTAGCCGGAGATTTTAGACCATGGAAAGAAATGATGGTTAAAAATATGAGTCAAAGACTATAAAAAGTTCCAAGTTTCAGGTTTCAAGTTTCACGTTGTCTACAGAACGTGAAACTTGAAACCTGAAACAAAAAAAACAAAAACTATATGCTTTCAATAATAGATAAATACATCTTAAAAAGGTACCTCGGGACATTTTCTGTGATGCTTCTTTTATTTGCGCCAATCGGAATCGTAATTGATGTTTCTGAAAAGGTAAATAAAATGCTTGAGAACAAGATTCCGTTTGGAGATATTGCCTTCTATTATTACAATTTTACAATTTATTTTATTAATTCGCTGTTTCCGATATTCTTGTTTTTATCGGTAATTTGGTTTACTTCAAAGCTGGCCAACAATACAGAAATTATTGCGATTTTAAGTTCTGGAATTTCATATACACGTTTCTTGCGTCCTTATATTATAGGTGCAACTATCGTTTCTATTTTTGTTTTGCTAATGGGATTTTTTATCGTTCCAGCGGCCAGTGAAGGCTATAACAATTTTAGGTACACCTATCTGAAAGGAAATGGAAAGGAACTCATGCGTGGTGAAAACACCAACGTTTTCAGACAAATTAACGATCATGATTTTATTTTTGTAAACAGTTTTAACGAAGAATCAAAAACGGCCTTCAACTTTTCTTTAGAACATTTTGAAAAAGAAAAACTGACTTATAAAATCACTGCAAGCCGCATAAAATGGGATCCTAAAAAGAAGATTTACGTTTTATACGATTATACTAAAAGAACAGTAGGAGAACTAAATGATGTAATTGAAAAATCTCCAGAAAAAAATGTTGCCTTCAAATTTGAATTGGCAGATTTAACTCCAGTAGTGTATATTGCCGAAACACTAACTTTGGGTAAGCTGATCGATTTTATTGAAAAAGAAAGAAAAAGAGGTTCAGGAAACATCAATACCTATTTGGTTGTTCTTTATAAAAAATACAGTATTCCGGTTTCAGCATTTATTTTGACGATTATTGCGGTTTCAGTTTCTTCTATGAAACGCCGTGGCGGAATGGGAATGAACCTTGCTATTGGAATTGCAATTGCGTTTTCATTTGTATTCTTTGATAAAATATTTGGTACACTTGCCGAAAAATCTACATTCTCACCTTTATTAGCTGTTTGGTTCCCGAATATTGTTTTCGGAATTTTAGCAGTTTACTTATTACGTAATGCGAAACGATAATTTAAAAAGTTATTTAAATCTACACTTAATTGTTTTTATCTGGGGTTTTACAGCTATTCTAGGCGCTTTAATTACAATTGATGCCGATAATCTGGTTTGGTACAGAATGTTGATTGCCATGATTTTTCTTGGCGGATTTATTGCATTTAAAAAACAATCTTTTCAAGTTCCGATAAAAGAATTTTTTAAATTGATTTTTGTTGGGTTATTGATAGCATTGCACTGGATTTTCTTTTTTAAAGCAATTCATGTATCCAATGTCTCCATTACGCTTTCCATATTTTCTTTGGGAGCTTTTTTCGCCTCTTTATTAGAACCTTTATTTTATGGAAGAAAAGTGCTTTGGTATGAAGTTTTCTTCGGACTAATAATTATTGCTGGTTTAGGATTGATTCTTCAAGTTGAAATAAAATATCTTACGGGAGTTTATTACGCTTTGGCAGCCATCATTTTAGGGGTTTTATTTACCTTAATGAATGGAAAATTAATTTCAGATCACGAACCTTCAGTAATTACATTTTATGAATTTGGAGCGGGCGTTTTCTTCATCACCATTTACTTTTTATTTCAAGGAAAATTTACAGCAGATTTTTTCGAAATGTCTTTAAATAATTGGGTTTTATTATTGATTTTAGCCTCAATTTGTACGGCTTATGCCTTTACCGCTTCGGTAAAAGTAATGCAGCGATTAACGCCTTATACCGTAATGTTAACGACTAATTTGGAGCCGGTTTATGGGATAGTTTTGGCATATTTTATCTTGGGAGGAAAAGAAAAAATGAGTGTCGAATTTTACATCGGAGCCGTTATAATTATCATAACAGTTATTCTAAACGGTGTTTTCAAACATTATCAGAACAAGAAAGAAAACTTGTAATAGTTTACTTATTTTTAAATTGCATTTTTATACTTTAAATAACAATTAACTTCGCCAATGATATAATATTTTTATATTTGCGGTTCGATTTACAAACAAAATTCAAAAATCCATGGAATATTTAGATTTTGAGCTTCCAATTAAAGAACTTGAAGAACAGTTAGAAAAGTGCGTTATTATTGGAAAAGAATCTGACGTTGACGTAACGCCGACGTGCAAGGAAATCAACAAAAAATTAGTAGAGACTAAAAAAGAAATATATAAAAACCTTACGGCTTGGCAGAGGGTACAATTGTCAAGACACCCAAATAGACCTTATACTTTAGACTACATTAGAGCAATCTGTGGAGATACTTTCTTAGAACTTCATGGAGACAGAGGTTTTAAAGATGATAAAGCAATGGTTGGTGGTCTTGGAAAAATAAACGGTCAGTCGTTTATGATTGTTGGACAGCAAAAAGGTTACAATACAAAAACACGTCAGTACCGTAACTTCGGTATGGCTAATCCAGAAGGATACCGTAAAGCTTTGCGTTTGATGAAAATGGCAGAAAAATTCGGAATTCCAGTTCTTACTTTGGTAGATACTCCAGGTGCATATCCAGGACTTGAAGCTGAGGAAAGAGGACAAGGAGAAGCTATTGCTAGAAATATTTTTGAAATGGTTCGTTTGCAAGTGCCAATCATCACAATTATTATTGGTGAAGGTGCTTCTGGTGGAGCTTTAGGAATTGGTGTTGGAGACCGTGTTTATATGTTAGAAAACACTTGGTATTCTGTAATTTCTCCAGAATCTTGCTCTTCTATTTTATGGAAAAGCTGGGAGTACAAAGAGCGTGCAGCAGAAGCATTAAAACTGACTTCTTCTGATATGAAAAAACAAAAATTAGTTGATGATGTAATTCCAGAACCATTAGGCGGAGCGCATTATGACAGAGAAACTACTTTTAAAACAGTAGCGGAATATATTACAAAAGGATATAACGAATTGAAAGACTTATCAACAGCCGATCTAATTGCCCAGAGAATGGACAAATACAGTAATATGGGCGAGTATAAAGAGTAAATTCATATTTAACGATTAAAAATCCGAAGCCCTGCGGTTTCGGATTTTTTTTTGGTTATGAACAAATCAATATTATTTATAAACAATTATTAGTTATAACTCGATAGCAGATTTTTTTTAAATTTTGCTACTTTCGCTATATGGAAAATTTCAAAAATGTAAACCCTGTTAAGGTCGACAAAACCACAATTATCAATCTAGAAAAAGGTAAGCTTCCTCCTCAAGTTATAGACTTAGAAGAGGCTGTTTTGGGTGCGATGATGATTGATAAAAAAGGGGTAGATGATGTAATTGATATTTTACAGCCAGATGCTTTTTACAAAGACGCGCACAAACATATTTTTGAAGCGATTTTACAGCTTTTTACCGAAACACAGCCAATTGATATTTTAACGGTTTCGACACAGTTAAAGAAAAACGGAAAGTTAGATTTGGCTGGAGGCGATTTTTATCTGATTCAGCTTACGCAAAAAATTGCGTCTTCTGCCCACATCGAATTTCACTCACGTATTATTCTTCAAAAATTTATTCAAAGAAGTTTAATTCGTATTTCATCTGAAATTATCGAAGAATCGTATGATGAAACTACAGACGTATTCGATTTGCTGGATAAAGCCGAATCTAAATTATATGAGGTAACACAAGGAAATATCAAGCGTAGTTCTGAAACTGCTCAGAGTTTGGTTCTTCAGGCGAAAAAACGTATTGAAGAAATCGCGGGTAAAGAAGGTTTGAGTGGTGTGGCAACAGGATTTGAGAAACTAGATGAAGTAACTTCTGGATGGCAACCTTCCGATTTAATTATTATTGCGGCTCGTCCCGGGATGGGTAAAACGGCTTTCGTACTTTCGATGGCGAGAAACGTAAGTATTCAGTTCGGACATGCAGTTGCGATTTTCTCTCTGGAGATGGCGTCGGTTCAGTTAATTACAAGGCTTATTTCTTCTGAAACAGGATTGTCTTCAGAAAAACTAAGAACAGGTAAATTAGAAAAACACGAATGGGAACAGCTAAGTACTAAAGTGAAAAACTTAGAAAAAGCGCCATTATTTATTGATGATACACCGTCGCTTTCAATTTTCGATTTACGTGCAAAATGTCGTCGTTTGGCTTCACAGCACGGAATTAAGTTAATTATTATTGACTACTTGCAGCTGATGACTGCAGGGGGAAGCGGAAAAGGAGGAGGAAACCGTGAGCAGGAGATCTCGACAATTTCTCGAAACTTAAAAGCTTTGGCAAAAGAGTTGAACGTTCCTGTAATTGCACTTTCTCAGTTATCGCGTGCCGTTGAGACCCGTGGATCTAGTAAACGTCCGCTTCTTTCGGATCTTCGTGAATCTGGAGCGATCGAGCAGGATGCCGATATCGTTTCGTTTATCTATCGTCCTGAATACTATAAAATTGAAGAATGGGATGATGACGAAGCATCTTCGACACAAGGTCAGGCTGAGTTTATTATAGCCAAACACCGTAACGGTGGTCTTGAAAATATTCGTCTTAAATTCTTAGGACATTTAGGTAAGTTTGATAACCTTGAAGAGTTTACTGGAGGTTATGATGATTTGCCATCTAAAATGAATCATGATGATAATCCTTTCCTAACAAAAAATTTACCATCTGCTAACGAAGCTTTCGGAAGTAATTTAAATGATGATGATGACGACAGCGATGTTCCATTTTAAAAGTTAAAAAAGCCTTATTATTAAGGCTTTTTTTATGTTTTTATGTTAATCGTCTAATAAAAATCAGTAGTTTAGCTAAACCAATT
This sequence comes from Flavobacterium sp. LK-23, assembly GCF_058135255.1. Taxonomy (NCBI): domain Bacteria; kingdom Pseudomonadati; phylum Bacteroidota; class Flavobacteriia; order Flavobacteriales; family Flavobacteriaceae; genus Flavobacterium; species Flavobacterium sp. LK-23. Next base: position 17,941 of record NZ_JBYUVT010000030.1, on the reverse strand, counting down.
ACAAACTATTAGTTTTTTAAAAATTATTAACCAATAACAAATTTAAATTATGAATGAAGAAACTTTTCCAGGACCTATTCAGATTCCTGTAAAAACTGCAAATGAGTGGGAAAAGAGGTACGATGACGATAACTCAGTCGAAGACTCTAAGAACAAAGTAAAAGCTTTCTTAATACCTCGTGAAAGCTTAGAAAAAGTGTTAGAACTTAAAACGGAGGCTGTTTGGGCTTATTTGGGTATAAACGACCAAAAAGAAAAAACATTACTTTTCGTAGGTGCCAAATATGATCCGGAAACTAAAAAATGGATTAATGTTTACGGTAAAGGAGATGGAGTAGAAGGTGGTGAAGGTGCTGCTGATGATGTAGTGTATGATGGAATACGTCCTAGTCCACCGTATTAATATAAAGCATACATAGTAAAATAAAATGAATAATTTTTTAATATATGGTACTTATTTGGTTTTATTACTAAATTTAGTAGCCTACTCATTTAGCTTTTTCCGAAAGGGGGAAGCTAATGTTTTTTTTGTCTCTTACTTAGCATTTTGTTGCCTAATGCAGTATTCAATGGAGTTGTTGTATCAGTTAGGAATGACTAATTTAATCATTGTCAATATTTATTTTATTGGTCAGATGATATTATTAGGAATTTTTTACAACTCATTGATAAAAGTAAGAAGCCAAAAAATATTTATTAAAACCAGCTTAGCAATCGCATTATTAGTTTTAGCAATACAATTTTATAGGACTCCAAGCGAATTTCTTAAATTTAATTTGTTTGAAATTACTATAACAAATTTGCTCATCGTTATTTTTGCTTTGTTCCATGTCTACAATATGCTCACAGGAGACAAGATATATTATTATACCACTATAGGTTTAGTCTTCTATCTATTAGCAAGTACTGTGTTTTATTTAATTGGAAATCTTTCTATTGGATTAAGTGATGATTTGAAGCTCTTAACATGGATGATAAACAATTTCCTGATTCTTGGTTTGCAATTTTTTATTTTATATGATTGGATAAAAAACTTCTCGAAAAAAACAGTTTTTTAGAATTGAATATTTATTAACCTTCATAAAACTTTACTTTGAAAAAAAATGTTTTTTTGCAGCAGTAGTAGTTTTAGTTTCGTGTCAAAATCTAACGGCACGTAAAGATGAGATTAATTTAAGGGCGACTTTTTTATTAATAGAGTTAAATTAATCTCTATCAGAAATTTATTTTTGATAGAGATCTTTTTTGATAGCAATTTTGAAGAACTTATAACATTCAAAATAAATAATTATATCTTTGATTTTATGATCAATATTGATTTATTTAAATTTATATAATGATGAAGACTCATGCAATTTCGGAAAAAGAACTTGTTGCCATTATATTATACATTTCTCTTTTTTTTATAGTGGTTGCCGTAGTGTTAATCGTTTTCTTTTATTTCTCCAGAAAAAAAATAATTCAACAAGAGCTCGAAAAATTAGATTTAATATTACAATATCAAAAAGAGCAGCTTCATGCCATAATTTTTACGCAGGAAGAGGAACGTAAGAGAATTGCGCAAGATTTACACGATGATATCAGTTCTAAATTAAATATAGTATCGCTGAACACTCATCTGCTTACATCTCCTAATCTTACTGAAGCAGAAACTGCAGAAATCACTGGAAATATAATTGCTTTAACAACGAAGGCATTAGACAATTCTAGAAAAATTGCGCATAATTTACTTCCGCCGGTTTTTGAAAAATTTGGTTTAAGCGCAGGTATTGAAGAATTGTGCGAAGAATTTGAATCGAGTAAAGCGGTAAAAACATATTATAAAAATGAAATTGATTTTGATGAGAAAGACATAGACAGGCATTTGCATGTTTTTAGGATTCTGCAGGAATTAATGAATAATTCAATTCGTCATGGAAAGGCATCAGAAATATGGATTTCTTTTTCTAATAAAGATGGAATAAATACTTGCGACTATATAGATAACGGTGTTGGTTTTGATAGTTCGAATGCCGAAAATCAAAAAGGTTTGGGTATGAAAAATATTGATAGCCGAATATCATTTTTGCAGGGAACAATCGAAATTAACTCTGAAATTAATAAAGGTATTGTTGTAAATTTTACTTTTTAAGGCAAATTATGCGTTTTATTAAGGTTTTTGGTCAATAAAATAAAGGTATTTAGATTTTTTCTAATTCATATTTTGTAATTTCGACAAACCAAATTAAACGACCAAAACCAAAATACGATGAATGCTTCTATTAAAATTGCTCTAGTCGATGATGAAATTTTGTTTAGAAAAGGAATTTCTTTTTTACTACAGAGAGAAGAAAATATAGATATTCTCTTTGAAGCCTCAAATGGTGACGAGCTTATTACGCAACTGAACGAAAGAGAAATAACGCCCGATATAATAATAATGGACTTAAAGATGCCGGTCTTAAACGGAGTCGAAGCCACAAAAATTATTAGAAAAACGTTTCCCGATATTAAAATTATTGCATTGACTAGCTACGATACCAAATCGTTTGTTGCCAATATGATTCAAGTTGGAGCAGTTGCTTACTTAATAAAAAATACCACTCCAAAAGATTTAATTCATACAATAAACGAAGTAGCAAAAAAAGGATTCTATTACAATGAAAATGTTTTAAAAACAATTCAAGAAACTATAGTTTCTCCTAAAAATGCCAGAGGCGGTTTAGAAACTAGTTTCCTTTCGCCGCGCGAAATAGAAATTCTGCAATTAATTTGCCAGCAGAAAACTACAGCAGAAATTGCAGAACATCTTTTTTTAAGTCCCAGAACTATAGAAGGACACAGAAATAATTTATTGCTTAAAACAGAATCGCGAAATATAGCTGGCTTAGTTGTTTATGCTATTCAGAATGAATTGGCAGTTTTAACAATCTAGAAAAATTATGCTGTCAAAAACTGAATTGACAGCACATAATATAATATGATTGTTATGACTAGAACGCATAGTCCTATTTTCTGAATTATATTCAGACCCTTTTGTTGGTTATTACTTTCATTAAACTTCATAGTTGGTTATTTTTTTTACAGCGATTAGTTTTATGAACCTGGGATAGCAAATGTATAGAGAATATTCTTCCTAATTACAGGTGTTTTTACCTGTTTTTTTATGGTTTATAAATGAAGTTTTCTTCGAGCTTTTTATTTAACATTCTTTATAAGTAAGAAAAGATTCTAAGTATTCCTTTTTTGCTCATGGCTTTTATATCTTTACTAAAATAATTTTCTGATGAATAAAAGTTTATTCTACCTTTTTATACTGTTAATGTCATTTAATGCAAAAGCTTCGTTTATCTTACTTCCGATGGATGAAACGACGCAGCAAAATCATTTAAAAGCATACGGAATTACTTACTGGTGTTTGAGTAGGGATTATAAAGCAAGTTGGCTTTTAAATTATCGTGGCGGTTCTTTCTTACTTCCTGATGCTGATGAAATTAGAAAAGAATGTAAAATAAGAGGAGTTAGTTTTGAAGTGATTTCAGATAGTGAACAGGCCTCTATTTTAAACGAAATTTCGAGCCCCTCTCAAAATATGGAATCGGTGATTTTAGAGAAAGCACCTAAAATTGCTGTTTATACTCCAAAAGGAAAGCAACCTTGGGATGATGCCGTAACTTTGGTTTTAACTTATGCAGAAATTCCTTTTACTCCCATTTATGATGAGGAAGTTTTAAGCGATCAGTTATTAATGTACGATTGGCTTCATTTGCATCATGAAGATTTTACCGGACAATACGGGAAGTTTTATGCTGCCTACAAAAATACACCTTGGTATATTGATCAAAAAAGAGATGCAGAAGCTTTGGCGACAAAATTAGGATATGCAAAGGTGTCGCAGGAAAAAGGAGCCGTTGCAAAAAAAATTAGAGATTTTGTAATTGGTGGCGGTTTTATGTTTGCCATGTGTTCTGCAACAGATAGTTTTGATATTGCTCTAGCAGCAGATGGGGTGGATATTTGCGAAGCTATGTTTGACGGAGATCCTAGCGAATCTAATTATCAGTCAAAATTAAATTATAATAATTCTTTTGCTTTCAAAAACTTTACTTTAGAAAGAAGACCAGAAGTTTACGAGTTTTCGGATATCGACATGACGACAAAAAGACGCATTGTGATGGATAAAGATTATTTTACGTTAATGGAATTTTCTGCAAAATGGGATCCGATTCCAAGTATGTTGTGTCAAAACCATACACAATTAGTAAAAGGTTTTATGGGACAGACGACTTCTTTTGATACGTCTTTAATAAAATCGAATATCTTGATTATGGGAACATGCGAATTAAATGGTGAGTCAAGATATATTCATGGAGAAAAAGGCAAGGGAATGTTTACTTTTTTTGGAGGACATGACCCAGAAGATTTTCAACATCAGGTTGGAGATCCGCCAACGGTTTTAGATTTGCATCCTAATTCGCCTGGATATAGATTGATTTTGAATAATGTTCTATTTCCAGCTGCTAGAAAAAAGAAACTTAAAACCTAGATTAGTTGAGAGAAAACTCAAACCAGATCGGAATATGATCGGATATTTTTCTCGCATTTTGTAAAGAATCAAAATCTTCATAGAATTTAATAATTCCAGAATTACTTACCTGTAGATTCGATGTCTTATAAAAGATATTGTCAAATTCAGATGCAAGACAAATACTATTTTTGCATTGCTGTTTCAGAGTAGTTTTTTGATTTTTTAATACAGAAGCATACCCATTTTTTTTCAACGGATTAAAAACAGTGTGCTTTTCTGGGCAGTTAAAATCGCCTAAGAAAACAAGATTTAAATCAGGATATTCGTTTGGTAAAAACTTGAAGTATTTGATTTCAGTTTCGGGTTGTTTTTTTTGCGTGATGGCATGAAAATTAACGAGAGTGATTGTCTTTTTATTAATTTCAAACGTGGCGAAATAGGGTTCGCGGTCAATTTCTACGCTATATTTTCTTTCTAGCCAAGGCTTACTTTTCAATTTGGCTTTATTAGTTTTCCAAATAAAAGCATACCGTTCCGTTTTGTAACTGCTTCCAGAAGTAGGATCACTTATGCTGTAATCCCATTTATTTCCTTTTTGATTGAGCACTGCGGCAAGTTTTGCAACAGTTTGAGCACCTCCGTTTCCGGCAACCACTTCTTGAATTGCGATTATATCATAATTAGAAATTAGTTTGGCGATATAATTTAAATGAGTATCAGATTTTGATTTTCCAAAGTTTTCGATATTCCATGATACCACTTTGGTTTGTGCAAAAGATATAAATACAAATAATAATAAGACGAGGCTGAGCGTTTTTTTCATGAAAAATTTAATGGAACTAAGATACAAGTCTTCTCTTCCAGCAATAATTAAGCCTTTCTTAAAATTAATTAATGTTTTTTATATCGATTTTTTAGAGCTGTCCCGATAATTATAATTTGTAGAACTAATAATGCTGGAATAAATATTATTTTCCAATCAATTTCTAGCCATCCAGTTTTTTCAGAAATAACTGCAAAGCTTATTGATAAAAAGAGGCAAAGTAGCATTGTTTTCATAAGGATTCTATTTTGTGTAGTATTAAGTCTAGAGAATATAATACTCGCTTTACTTTTTGGTTTCATTGGTAGGTTAATAGGTCATCACAAATTTAGGAGTATAAAAAGTGTTATCCTTACGGGAAACCGTAAAGCGTATAAAAAATTATACTAGTCCAAAATCTTTTGCAATCGCAATTAAATGCACATTATTATTAGCTTTAAAATAAATCTTCAATTTATTGATTCTTTTTTCTATACTACTTGTTCCGTTAGGAGTTATAGATGAATCTTTGAACTCTCTAGAAATACTTTCTAAAATATGTCCCTGAGATAAAAGTTTTAAAATTGAGATATCGTAAGATTCAATTTCAATTAAAGCTTTATCATTAAAATTAAAAGACAAATCAGAAGAAAGAATTTTTTCTTCGTTATTAAAAGTGCTTTCGATAGCATTTCTTAATTCAGAAATACTATTTCTTCCTTTTGTAACATAAGCATTAATGCCAAGTTCATTAAAAAGAGTTTTAATTCTATAACTTTTATCTTCTATAGAAAAAACTATTTTTTTTAGTTCTGGCTGCACTTTATTTACAGCTTCAACAAGTTCATCACCACTATTTAAAGTTACTTTTCTATGATCAGATTTAAACGATAAGTCTGTAATCATTAAATCGTAAGGTTCTTTTTCAGCCAATGCCTTTTTTATTTTAAGTAATCCTTCGTCGCAATATTTCACGTGATGAATTACGGGAACTTGTAATTCTTCAAGTACTTGAACAACTGCAATGCTGATACTATCTAGATCTTCGGCAACTAAAACTTTTTTAAACATATATTTTCTTATATTGGAAATTTGAAATTTACTTTAAAACCATTTTCTGAATATGGGTCAAAATTAAGAGTTCCTTTTATTGTTTTAATACGGTTTTCCACATTTTGTAGTCTTTTTTCTAAAATAATATCTTTTGGGTCGATTTTGCTACCATTATCAGTATACATAATCAGGATGTTTTTCCCTTCTTTTTTAAACGTTATGCTTGCTAGAGAGGCATTGTTGAGCGTTTTCATCTGATCGAGAATTTCTTGAAGCACGCGAAAAACGGTTATTTTCTTGACACGATCAATTTTTGACCAAGAAAAAGTATTTAAGCCATTTATAATCATACTTAGCTTTTGGCCGGTATATCCAGAAATCATTTCTTTAAGCTCACTTGCAAAATTTTCATTGGTTTGTATGGCATTATTTTCTCTCGAAATACTTCGTGTTTTGGAATAAATGCGGCTCAGGTAATTAAGAAATTGTTCTTTATTACTGATGTTTTCAAGGTTGTTGTTTTCGGCAAAAGATAAAGTTTCATGAATATCTTTTTCAAGGTCGTTTTCTAATTTATCAGAAATTCGAATTTCGTTTTTAAAAACAGCATCATTTTTCTCTCTTTTGCCCTTCAAAGTCAGGTGAAAAAATAGAAAAATGAATATGAAAATGGTTATTGATAATGCAATATAAGAGATAAAACTCCTGTTCTTTTGTCTTTGCATTTCCAATTTATGCTCTGCTCTTTGAATTTTAAGCTCTAAGTTTTCTTCTTTATCCTTGGTGAAATTATATTTTATATTGGCAAATTGATTTTTTTGTGTTAAACGAATTTTATTAATACTGTCTCTAAAACGAATATAAATCTTAGAATATTTTTTTGTATCATTTCCCGTACTGGTTCTTATTAAAGTTTCGAGAGCATACTTTTTTTGCTTATAGGTATTTACAACGCACGCATGTTTATAAGCTGTTTCGGCATATTTTTTTGCCAAAGCAGGATTTGAACTTAAATAATAATCAGAAAGATTTGAATAACTATCTGGTAAGTTTTGCCTATCATTTAATTTAAGTCTAATTTTGAGAGCTTCTTGGTAGTAGGGTAGTGCTCTAGAATCATTTAAATTAGCATAAGAAATGCCTATATTGTTCCTCATTACTGCATAGTCTAATGCTTCATAATCTTTTAAAGAATTTGTTTTTTTCTTATTGCCATAATAACCAGTAGTGGTTAGTTGCGTATAGATTTTAATCGCTTTTTTATAATCTCCCTGATACATGTAAACTAATGCAATATTAGCTAATGCATTTGCTTCCCTTCTTGGACTTGCATTGAGATTGTATGCTTTTTTAGCATATATGAGCGCATTGTCATAATCCTTTGTTGCAGAATAATTTTCTGAAATAATTTTGTATGTTTCCCAAGCAAACCTTGGTTTTTTTAGGTATTTAAGTTGGGGTAATACTTTAGTAGCAGTAGCCTCACTTTCCAGATAATTGCCTTCATAATGCTGAATTAGCGCTATAGAAATTAATGCGTCGACATAATCTATTCTGTTTTTTTCAGGGTCTGAAAGGTGAATTATGGTTAGGTAATTTTTATAGGCCTTCAAATATTCACTTTGTTCAAAATCATGGTCAGCTATTATGGTCAGCCTTTTTATTTCTGCGGTGTTGTCAGTTCTTTTTATAACTGCCGGAATTTCTTTTTCGCAAGAAGTCGGAATGACCAGCAGAAAAAGAACGGAAACTAAAATTGGAACAAAAGCAGATATTTTCATTTGAGGACCTTATGGTTAAAGCATTATTTATATTGGAAGTTTTACAAAAACCTTAAATCCCTGATTTGGATTTAAAGCAACATTAAAGGTTCCTCGTGCTGGTTTAAGGCGATTTTCGATAGTTGCAAATCTCTTGTTTAAATTAACATCATCCTGAATTTTGGTAGAGTTGTCAGCATAGGTAATTACTATAGTTCTCTCATTCTTCTTAAATGTGATACTTGCCAGCGAAGCATCACTGATAATTTTTGCCTGATCAAAAATTTCTTGAACAACACGGAAAATAGTTATTTTTTTTACACGATCAATTTTAGACCAGGATAATGAGTTTAAACCATTTATAATAATATTTAAATTAGAAGTTGTATATCCTGAAATCATTTCTTTTAGGACTTTTTCGTAATCTTCATTAACTACGATTGCACTATTTTCTCTTGAAATATTTCTTGTTTTTGAATAAATATTGGTCAAGTTATAAAGAAATTTTTCCTTGTTTTCAGGATTTTCTAATTTGTGATTTTTTGCAAAAACTAATGTATCATAGATATCTGTTGTTAGTTCATTATGCAATTTGTCTGATATACGTATCTCGCTTTCAAAAACAGCATCGTTTTTTTCCTTTCGCCCTTTATGAGTAATATAATAAGCAATAAAAAACAAAGCGAAAGTACTGATAGAAATCACTATGTATGAAATAAAACTTCTATTTTTTTGCCTTTGAAGCTCTAATTCGTTTTCTGCTTTTTGATTTTTGAGTTCTAAATTTTCTTCTTTATCTTTCTTTGAAGTATATATAATATCGGCAAATTGATTTTTTGCTTTTTTCCTGCTAATAAGGAGACTGTCAATTTTTTTACTATAAACTTTCCAGTGTTTTTTTGAATTTCCAGCATTATCCGCTTCCAGTAGATGGGCTAACATGTTAATTTCATTTGTTGCCGATTTTGCTTTTTTAGAGTAATAGTAGGCTTTCTCTGCATTAATTTTTTTTAGCTCTGGATTATTGTATTTCGAGTAATATAAATAAAAAGCATAGTAATTGCCAATTAGTTCATAATCGTCATCAAGTGTAAGAGTCAATTCTAAACTTTCGTTAAAGCATTTGAATGAAGCTTCTTTATGACCTCCAAGTCGTAAGTAGCAAAGACCTAAATTATACAATATAGCGGCACGCTGAATATTTGTATTCGAAGGCGTGATTTTATCTTCAATTCTGTATCTAGAAATTGGTTCTAATAGATCTATTGCCTCTTGATATTTTTCCTGGTGCATATATGCAAATGCAATTTCAGATAATATCCGTGCTTTTCTAAAAGTTGAGATTGCCTTTTTTAATGCTTTTCTATGATAATATAGCGCCTTTTCATAGTCATACATATACAAATAGTTATAGGCCATAAAGGTATAAGCATTAACGGGATACTTTACATTGGTAGTTTTTTCTAAATAAGGGAATGCTTTTATAAGGGTAGTTTCTGCTTCAGAATAATTGCCATATTGCTGAAAGATTTCTACCATACTGTTTAATGCACCTACGTAATCATCTGCATAGTCAGCTTTTGGAACGCATAATAATTGTGTTTTGTTGAAATAAAAAAGAGCACTGTCGTTTTTTTCTAAATCCCAAAAAGCATTTGCTTTTTGCATCATTTGTTTTATTTCAGCTGAATGATCCGTTTTCTTATAATTTACTTGGTGTTTATTTACTTCAGAAGACCGTATAGAAAAAAATAGTGCTAAAATTAGAGCGAAGATTAGCAAATAAAAAACAAGATGCTTTTTGTAAATAAAGAAAAATAGGTCTTTAATCATTATACTGGAAGTTTAATTAAAACTTTGAAACCCTTTCCCAAATCGGAATGAATTTCAATATGACCTTTGGCAGCATGAATTCGGTTCTCAATATTATGCAAACCATTTTTTAAAACCATTTTGTTTGTATCAATTCCTTTTCCGTTATCGGTATAATTGATTATTATAGTATTTTCCAGTTCTTTAAAGGTTAATGCAGCTAGAGTTGCATCACTATGTTTTTTCATATTTACAAGTAATTCCTGTATAGTTCGGTAAATTGATGTTTTTTTATTTTTATCAATTTTATCCCAAGAAATAGTATTCAAACCATTTATTAATAGATTAATATTTGGCGTGTCAAATCCTGAGATCATCTCTTTCAGGGAGACTATATAATTTTGATTGCTAATAACAGGAGTATTATCCTTCGAAATATTTCTTGTTCGAGAATAAATATTGTCAAGACTTTTTAATAAATGATTTCTGTTTTCTTCAGAAGAAAGATTTCTATTTTCGGCAAATGCCATTGTATGGTAAATATCGTTAGCCAGCTCATCATGTAATTTTTTTGAAATTCTGATTTCGCTTTGATAAGTTGCTTCAATTTTTTGGCGATTAGCTCGTACAGTAAGAAAAAAATATAGAAAAACAATTAGACATGAGGCCAATATAATTATGACATATGAAACAATATTTCTGCTTTCCTGTTTTGCTATTTGGAGCTCATTTTTAATTTTCTGTGCTCTTAATTTCAAGTTTTCCTCTTTTTCTTTTTTAGAGTCGTATTTGATTTTTGCAAATTGATTTTTAGCTTTTTGCCTTACTTCATAAATACTATCGATCACTTTTGTATAAATAAGTGCATATTTTTTTGAATCAATATCAGAACTGTTTTCTATAATAAACTTTAAAGCAACTAAGCGGTCATCGGTGTTGCCCGATAAGGTGTGATTTTTGTAGCTTAATTGCGCATATTTCATTGCTAAATCAGCTTTGTTGTTTTGATAGTATTCGGCAAGATTGTAGTAAGTTCTGCCCAAACCATCGGTATAATTTGCTTTTGACTTTATTTTTAAACTCATTTCAAAAAAAGACAATGCTTTTGGATCCTTAAGTTTATAATAGCAATAACCTATATAATCTAATATTTTAGAGTAGTTTTCAGGACTTTGCCGTACAATTTCCTCATTACTTATCGAAAGAAAAATGGGTAATGCTTTCTCAAACTTTTGTTGCTTTAGGTAAATAACTGCGATATTATTTTTAGCTTCAAGTTTGTTAATTCTACTGGTATTTAAAGTAAAAGCTTTAGAATAATAGTATATAGCAGTTGGATAGTCATAAGTGTAATAATAATTTCTTCCTAAAACACTATAGATATTCCATACATAATCTTGATTTTTTATTCGGTTTAAAAACGGAATTGTTTCCATTGATGTTTTAATGCTTCCCACAAAATCCTCATGTTCCTGTTGAATTTCGGCCATGTAATACATGCAGGAAACATAATTTTTAATATCTTCTTTAAGATCGCAAGCTGCTCTAGCCTTATTGTAATAAAAAAATGCGCTGTCAGTGTTGTTGTGATTCTTGTAAAATTGGTCTGCTTTGCTTATAAGCTTATGAATTTCGTTCTCTCTTTTTGTTTTTTTTGAGTTATCTGTATTTTGCTTTTCACAAGAAAAAAGCAGTAATAAAGTAGTTGTTAAAAAAGTAATTATTTGTATTCTAGGTGGTATCATGCGCCAAAAATAAAAAAATCTAGAAATCATGAAAGAGTATAAATACGGTATTTTAAAATATTTTCAATTTACGCTTTTTTTTATTCTGATTTCTAAATAAATACGAAAAGCCCTTTATCGATAAGGGCTTTTAAGTTCTAATTGCTTGTAAATATTCTCTTTATAAATTATGATGCACGCATTCCAGTAGTAATTGCTAATCTATTCCAAGAGTTAATTGTGATGATAGCCAAAAGTATTTCTGCAAGGTATTTTTCGTCAAATAATTTAGCAGCATTTTCGTAAACTTCATCAGAAACATGATTGCCAATTAAGGTTACTTGTTCTGTTAAAGCTAAAATTGCTTTTTCTTCTTCGGTGTAAAAATCAGCATCGCGCCAAGCACTAATTAAGTAAATTCTTTGTTCAGAAATGCCATGTTTTCTAGCATCAGCAGTGTGCATATTAATACAAAATGCACAACCATTAATTTGAGAAGCTCGGATTTTGATTAATTCTTTATGAACAGGAGTTAATGAAGTTGTAGAAATATATTTCTCTAAGTTCATTAATGCTTGATAAGCTTCTGGAGCAACATTCGGAATAACAATTCTTGGTTTCATTTTTATATGTTTTAAAAGTTCATTACAAAGGTCAGCAATGTATGCTTTTAAAATCTTGAACTACTTCAAGAAATTCCAATCAGACTTTTCCAGCTCGTATTTTACTCATAAATTCTGCAGAGAAATCTAAATAGGAGGCAAGCATATATTGTGGAACGCGTTGAACAAATTCTGGGAAATGGTCATTAAAGTGATGGTATCTTTCTTCTGCCGACATTGTAAACAAGAACTTGATGCGCATTTGCATAGCGCCAAAACTTTTTTGCATTACTATTCTGAAATACTTTTCTAGATTTGGTATTTCAATCAGTAGTGATTCTAAAATTGTTTTGTCAATGGCAATAACTTCTGAATTCTCTATAGCCTGTAAATAAAAGCTTGAAGGAACATGATTGTGGTAGCTTAAATAATCCGTAATCCACCAATTTTCGATACCAAATTGCAAAGTTTGTTCAGCTCCTTTATGGTTAATGATATATTGACGAATACAGCCTTTAGTAATAAAGTACATGGTATTGCAAATTTGGCCTTCCTGTAAAACGTGATCTTTTCTTTTGATTTTTGAAATGCTTAATGCAGATTCTAAAAGATCAATTTCTGAAGAATCAAGATTGATAAACTTTTTTATATGGTTTACAAGTTCGTTGTGCATTGCTTTATGTTTATAAAGGTTTGATCTTTCTTTTAATTATAAAAAATAATTTCAAAGTTACTATTTACTTTTATGCCATCACTTACTGCAGCTTGCCAATCTGCATGTTTAACAAATTCAGTAATTTGATTAGATAAGAAGTTATCGAACTCTTCATTCTTTGAGTTTTTAAATTCGATCTTTACAGTAATATTCGATATCGAATTGTTTCTGTTAATTGTAAATTTAGTTTTGGCATAAAAATCTCTTTTTTCATTGCTTTGAATGAATTTTTTTGGGAATTCAAAAGAAGAGAAAAAATCTTTCTGAATTTCAATCTTCTGCTCCAAAAAGTCTCCGGCTTTTGGATATATTAAACAGTAATTATCTACACCATAAGATATTCAAAAGGGATTTCTATTCTGCTCATTACGTACAAACTGTCCGCAGTTTTGGTAATGTTCTTAATGAAGTTTTGTCCATATTTTTCCTTTAATAGTTCATTAGATGTTTTGCAGTAACAATTTGATATTAATGAATATGTAGTTTCATTATCTGAGATCCAATATGGGCCTATATCACGAGATTCTGAAAAGTTAATTCCTTTTTCTTTTAGCAAAAGTATTAATTGAGGATAATGCCTATTATAATCGCTGTCAAGATATCCTTCGGGGATTAGTTCCTAGAGGACTTCTTGTGTTTTAAAATCAATTTTTGCTCGTTTGATTTCGATGAGACAATTTTTGTCGCGTTTATCAATTACACCAATGATTGTTTGAAGGGAATTTTTATCTAAATTTTTCTCTTGGGCTTTTAGAAAAAGGATTTGTATTATAAATAAAAGGGTAAATAGTTTCTTCATTTCTTAATTGTGTACTGGCATGGAAAGATAATAAAAACAAAAAACCATTCGAATAAACGAATGGTTTTTTTATAATAAGTAAGTAATCTTAAATTGAGTTTATAAAACGTTTATTTTACTTTATTAAGAATAGCTTTGAAAGCTTCTGGGTGGTTCATAGCTAAATCTGCAAGAACTTTACGGTTCAATTCGATTCCGTTAGCTTTAACTTTCCCCATGAATTGAGAATAAGACATTCCTTCCAATCTAGCTCCAGCGTTGATACGTTGAATCCATAAAGCACGGAAATTTCTTTTGTTTTGTTTTCTATCGCGGTAAGCGTAGCACATTGCTTTCTCTACTGCATTCTTAGCAACTGTCCAAACGTTTTTACGTCTTCCAAAGAAACCTTTGGCTTGCTTCATTATTTTTTTTCTTCTTGCTCTTTTAGCAACTGAATTTACCGATCTTGGCATAATTTTAATGTGTTTTTGTAGCAGGCGTCCTGAATTGAATCAAAGGAACTTAAAGCCATACTCCAAGGTTATATAAATAATTTTTTTAACCTAAAGAATTATTAGATAATTCTTAATTGTTGTTTGATGCTTTTCATATCTGTTTTGTGAACTAGCGCTGAGTGAGTCAAAGCTAATTTACGTTTTTTAGATTTTTTAGTCAAGATGTGACTTTTAAAAGCATGCTTTCTTTTAATCTTTCCAGAGCCAGTAACTTTAAAACGTTTCTTAGCGCTAGATTTTGTTTTCATTTTAGGCATTTTTCCTAGTGTTTTAATTTATTCTTACTTACTTATATTTTTTGTTTCAGGTTTAAAGTTTCAAGTTCTTTGACTGAACACTGAGACTGAAAACTGAACACTATTTCTTTTTCTTCGGAGCAATGAACATAATCATTCTCTTTCCTTCCAAAACAGGCATAGCTTCAACTTTACCATGTTCCTCTAAATCTTGAGCAAGACGTAATAATAGAATTTGACCTTGATCTTTATAAATGATAGAACGACCTTTGAAGAAAACAAAAGCTTTTAACTTAGCTCCTTCTTTTAAGAATTTCTCAGCGTTCTTTCTTTTGAATTCATAATCATGCTCGTCAGTTTGAGGACCAAATCGTATTTCCTTTACAACAACCTGAGAAGATTTAGCTTTTAATGCCTTATCTCTTTTCTTTTGTTCGTAAACAAATTTCTTGTAGTCCATGATTTTACAAACCGGTGGTTCAGCGTTTGGCGAAATTTCAACCAAATCCAATTCAAATTGGTCAGCTAAACGTAGCGCATCGGCAATTTTAAAAACCCCTGGCTCAATGTTTTCACCTACAAGACGTACTTCAGGAACACGAATAAGATTGTTTATTCTGTGCGCATCTTTTTTCTCTACTCGAGGTTGAAAACCTCTGTTACTTTTTATTGCTATGACTTTCTAATTTAAGTTAAACTGTAAATACTTTTAATGTCTTTTTTATTTCTTCGTCTACAATCGAAGCAAATTCTTCGATAGAAACTGTGATATTACCTTTCCCTTCTTGTCCGTGACGACGAATAGAAATCGTTCCGTTTTTCTCTTCTTCCTCACCAACGATAAGCATAAATGGAATTTTCTGCATCTCTGCATCTCTAATTTTCTTACCGATAGTTTCATTTCGGTTGTCAATTAGGGCGCGAATTTCGTGATTTTCTAGCAAATCTAAAACTTTTTTAGCATAATTTTCGTATTTCTCGCTCAAAGACAAGATAATAGCTTGTTCAGGCATTAGCCAAAGTGGGAAATTTCCTGCTGTATGCTCTAGCAAAATTGCTATAAAACGTTCCATAGATCCAAAAGGAGCTCTGTGAATCATTACAGGGCGATGTAATTCATTATCAGCGCCTTTGTAAGTCAAATCAAAACGCTCAGGTAAGTTATAATCTACCTGAATTGTTCCTAATTGCCATTGTCTTCCCAATGCATCTTTTACCATGAAATCTAGTTTCGGACCATAAAATGCAGCTTCACCATATTCTACAACAGTATTAAGACCTTTGTCTTTTGCCGCATTGATGATAGCATTTTCTGCCTTTTCCCAGTTCTCATCAGTACCAATGTATTTTTCTCTATCTTCTTGATCTCTTAATGAAATCTGAGCAGTAAAGTTTTCAAAGCCTAGTGAACCAAATACATACAATACAAGGTCAATTACTTTTTTGAACTCTTCATCTAATTGTTCTGGAGTACAGAAAATATGCGCATCATCTTGAGTAAACCCTCTAACGCGAGTTAAACCATGTAATTCTCCAGATTGCTCATATCTATATACAGTACCAAATTCAGCGTAGCGTTTAGGTAAATCTTTATAAGACCAAGGTCTTACATTGTAAATCTCACAGTGGTGAGGACAGTTCATTGGTTTCAATAAAAACTCTTCTCCTTCAGCTGGTGTGTGAATTGGCTGAAAACTATCAGCTCCATATTTGGCATAGTGACCAGAAGTAACATAAAGTTCCTTTTGACCAATATGCGGACTAACAACTTGCTCGTATCCAGCTTTCTTTTGTGCTTTCTTTAAAAATTGTTCCAAACGTTCTCTTAAAGCAGCGCCTTTTGGTAGCCATAAAGGTAAACCCTGACCAACTTTCTGAGAAAAAGCAAATAATTCAAGCTCTTTTCCAAGTTTACGGTGATCGCGACGTTTTGCTTCCTCAAGAAGTTCAAGATACTCAGTCAAATCTTTTTGTTTAGGGAAAGAAGTTCCATAAACACGAGTTAACTGCTTGTTTTTCTCATCACCTCTCCAATAAGCACCAGCAACACTCATGATTTTTACAGCTTTGATAATTCCAGTATTTGGAATATGTCCACCACGGCATAAATCAGTAAAAGTAGAGTGGTCGCAGAATGTAATAGTTCCGTCTTCAAGATTTGAAATCAATTCAGTCTTGTAAACATTGTCTTTATACATTTCGAGCGCTTCCGCTTTAGTTACAGGACGCATTTTAAAATCGAACTTCCCTCTTGCAATTTCAAGAATACGATCTTCAATCTTTTTGAAATCAGCTTCAGAGATTTTCTGATCTTCAAAATCCACATCATAATAGAAACCATTAGCAATTGCAGGCCCAAGAGTTAATTTAATTCCAGGGTACAATTCCTCAAGAGCTTGCGCCATTACGTGCGAAGTAGAATGCCAGAAAGCTTTTTTACCTTCAGCATCATTCCAAGTATATAAAATAAGATTACCGTCGGTCGTTAATGGAGTTTCGGTTTCAATAGTTGTACCATTAAAAGATGCAGAAATCACGTTTCTAGCAAAACCTTCGCTAATGTTTTTAGCGACCTCCATTGGAGTTACGCCTTGAGCGAACTCTCTAATTGACCCATCGGGTAAAGTAATCTTGATCATTGTTTATAATTTTGTGAATGCAAATATACATGATTACAAAAATACATACAATATATAAGTACAAGTTTACTCATTATATATAAGTATAGTTTTTGTTCTACTATATATAAGGAGAAAGTCTAAGCTGTCAGGCTGAGCGAAGTCGAAGCCCTTTTTAGGTTATAGCAAACCCGACAGTTTTTCAAAACCAGTCGGGTTTATTGTTTATACATATATATAAGGGGAAAATCTCGATTGTCCGTCTGAGCGAAGCCGAAGCCCTTTTAACGGCAGCATTTGGAATTTGAAAATTGAAATTTGGAATTTTTTAGAAGCTGTTTCCCGCTATCCGCTCCAATCTTTTGCTTTTTAAAGAAAAAAGCAAAAGGATTTCCGCTTCTATCGGGGCTAGGGCACCATTTTCCAGAGGCGGCTTAAAGGGGAAAAGAGCGGGTTTTGGAAGTAAGAGAAGGAAAAGCTTGGCGCCTCAGCGCCTTTTCGGGATAAAAAAGGGAAGAGAGCGCCTTTTGGAAATATGGAATCTCTTCAAAAAAGGGGCTTAAAGGCTGAAAACTCCATAAAAAGGGAATGCCGAAACGGGCGGAAAATGCAAAAACATTGAAGGTGTGCAGAAAAAACTCACAATTATTCAAAAAAGTTTAAAATGTAAACAGGCTGTTATGAGTGAGTTAAGAAATAAAGCAAAAAAAGATGGGAAAAATGTAAAAGAAAGTATTGGAAATGTAAATAAAGGTTCTACTTTTGCACCCGCAACAGCGAAGGCGTTCATCGAAATACTGGCAGGAAAGGAGAATC
>NZ_JBYUVT010000029.1:0-34345 GCF_058135255.1 Flavobacterium sp. LK-23 | reverse complement strand
TTTCATTTGATTATGATTGTTTGGCTAAAGCCCTCTTTAGGAGCAAATTTATAACCTCCAGATAAATCTGGAGGCAATTTAAAAGTAAAATTTTAAAAGAATAATTTCTATGAATTGCCAACATCTTTAGATGTTGCTTTATTTATAGGGACAAAGATTGGCTTTAGCCAAATTTTTCTTAAGATTGTTTAAATCCAAATTTGGTCATAAATTCTTCATATTCTTCTTGAAATGTTTTCTTTTTATGATGCTCTTCTTGATTTTTAATATAATCCCGAACTTTATCTACAATAGATTCTGAAACTGAAACTGCAAAATATTCATCCTGCCATTCAAATTTATCTCTAGTCAATTGATTTTTATTAATCCAATATGAAGATTCACCTTTTAATAGCTGTATTGTTTTCTGAAGAGTCTGATTATTACCTAATGAAATTAAACAATGGCAATGATCAGAATATCCACTAATGAAATGAAGATAAATTTCTTTATTTAATGCATTTTCTTTCATGTGATGCCACACTTTTTGACGAAGATCAGCTGAATTTAAAAAAGGAAATCTGTTTTTGGTACTCCAAACACAATGAATATAAATTTTTGTAAAAGGCATGTAATAAATAACTTTAATTAGAAATTCAAAGTTATGAACTTTAAATCTTAAAAGAAAGTTATTTCCTACTTATGCTCGCGCTTTCAAAACTCGCCATTTCATTCAAAAAAGCTTCAGCCGATTTTAAAATAGGAAACGCGACAGCACAGCCAGTTCCTTCTCCCAAACGTAAATCGAGATTTAAAATAGGTTTTGCTTCTAAATAATTTAGCATTTCCGAATGCGCTTTTTCAGCAGAGCAATGGCAAAAAACAGCATTTTGTTTGATATTCGGATTTATATTGGAAGCAATTAAATAGGCCACAGTACAAATGAAACCATCAACGAGAATTAGCATTTTATGATCAAAAGCAGCCAACATTCCGCCAGCCATTTGAAGAATCTCAAAACCGCCAAAATAGGAAAGTTGCGATATTAATTCGGCTTGACCAGAATAATTATCTAATGCTTTTTGGAGTAAATTTTGTTTTAGAAGCAGTTTTTCGTTTTCAACTCCAGTTCCTTTTCCGATACATTCTTGAATAGGAAAACCTGTTAAGAGGCTCATTAAAACAGAAGCGGTTGAAGTATTTCCAATTCCCATTTCGCCAAAACCAATGCAGTTTGAACCCGATTTTGCAATATTTTCAACAATCGATTTTCCTTTCTCAAAACACAATCGGACTTCAGATTCGCTCATTGCGGGAACGTGAAGGAAAGACTGCGTTCCTTTTGCAATTTTAGCATCGATTAATTTGGCATTAGTTGGAAAATCATAGTTGACACCTGAATCTACAATCGATAATTCAATATTATTCTGATTACAAAAAACGTTTATTGCCGCGCCACCATCCAGAAAATTATTGACCATTTGTCTTGTAACATCCTGCGGATAATCACTTACGCCATGATTTGCAATTCCGTGATCGGCTGCAAAAACGACAATATTAGGTTTTACGATTTTCGGATTTAAAGTTTCAAAAACTGTTGCCATTTGAAAGGCCAAAGATTCTAACGTTCCTAAAGAACCCACAGGTTTTGTTTTTGAATCTATTTTTTCTTGTAAAAGTGTATTGAAATCAGATTTGTTTTGTATTTCGTTTTCTGATTTCAAGTCAAAATCTGGAACATTTATTTCATGAATTTCTTTGATTTCAGTGCAAATAGGCGCTTCCGATTTTTGTTTCCAATGCAATTGCTGCAACATTGGCTGATTGTTGTAATTGGTGGCAGGTTTTCCGATGCAGAAATATCCCAGAGGTTCTATATTTTCGGGTAAATCAAGGATTTTTTTAAACTGATAATAATTGAGAATCGAAACCCAGCCCATTCCGTAACCTTGCTCTGTCAGCGAAAGCCAAATGTTTTGCGCGGCACAAACCGAGCTGAATTTTACGGCTTCGTTACTGCCAATTGTCCCAATCGTAAACTGATTGAGAACCGAACGATCGTAAGCAATGATAAGTCCGATGGGTGCTTCTTCGATTGCTTCTAGTTTTAGTGATCTGTAAAGTTCTTTCTGTTCAGGATTATCAGTAAATTCTTCGGCTTTTTTATTATAATCTAAAAAAAGCTTTTTAATAGACGTTTTAACCTCGTCTGACTTAATCAGAAAATATCTGGTAGCATCGGTCAATCCGACAGAAGGCGCCCAATGCCCAGCTTGTAATGCTTTCTGGATTACTTCATCTGGAACTTCATCAGCTGTAAAATGTCGGGTGTCTCGGCGGGATTTTAATATATCGTCTAAATTACTCATAATTTTCAATTTCAAATATCAATATCAATATCAATTTACTCTTTATGTAAAGATACTTCACGATATTGGAATTTGAAGTTTAAAAATTCAGAATTTGTTTTATTGATTTTTGAAATTGACATTGAATTTTGCCATTGTTACCCTTTTACTTTAACCGGAATTCCCGAAACCATCAGCACAACTTGATCGGAATTTGCGGCAAGAAATTGATTCATCCAGCCCTGAAGTTCAACAAATTTCCTTCCTATGTGAGTTTCTGCATGAACGCCCATTCCGATTTCGTTTGTTACAATAATGATATTGGCATTTTGATGTTTGGCAATGGCAAGAAATTCTTTTTTCGCTTCTTCCAAACTTAGCTCCACATCGTTTTTAGTATCAATAAAAAAATTAGTCAGCCAAAGCGTTACACAGTCAATTAAGGCTGTTTTTCCAGAAAAATCAATTTCGCTTAAGTATTTCTCCTTTTCAATATTAGTCCAATGTTCGTCTCTTTCCTGCTGATGACGGTCGATTCGGTTTTGAAAATCTGCATCCCATTTTCGAGCAGTCGCTACATATAAAGGAGAGTCGGAAAGTTCTAAAGCTAGTTTCTGAGCATACCCGCTTTTTCCAGAACGCTCGCCGCCAGTTATCAAGTAAATCATTTTTTTTAATTATAAGTTATGAGTTTTGTTTGGCAATTTATAATTTAAATATGAGCTATTCACTCATAACTCATAATTTATAACTCATAACTCATAACTCCTAATAAGGGCAATGGCGGCAGTTGTTTCCGCAGCAAGTTCCTCTTTTTAAGTGAAACCAAGCTTTAAAAACGTAATTGCCATTTTCGATATAATAGTCTATTCCTTCAATTAAATTGTCGTTTTTCGGCAATAGCATAGCCTTATTATTAAGAGCCTTTTTTGGAGTAACGGTTTCGATATAAGCATCAATTTTATCTTCGCAGGCCTCTTTAAAACATGCAGGACAAAGGCAATCGCCTCCATCAGAAAGATTGAAAATAGGTGGATAATCATTACACCAGCACTTATTTTCGGGTGAAGTGTCTCCACATGAAAAAGCGTTTTCACAACTGGAGCAGATTTTTGTTTTTGGTGCATTCATCAAATAAAAGGCTATTTGTTTAAATTTGTACGAATAAAGGTAAACAAAAAAAATAGAAATTAATTTACCTTTGTGGCTACACAAAACATAAAATATGAAATATTTTTTCCATAAATTACCCGTCGTTTTTGTACTACTTATCCTAATTGGATGTAAAAAAAATGAAGCGCAAGATGTTGTAAAATCTACTACTGCCAAAGAGAGCATCGAATTTGCTTCTGGACTTTCGATTGTGAAAAACGAAGGCTATTCGATTGTAAATGTGAGTAATCCGTGGCCAAATTCTAAAACGAAATTTACTTACATTTTAAAAGAAAAAGACGTACAAATTCCAGATAGTTTAAAGAAATATATTGCTATAAAAGTTCCTCTAGAAAGTGTTGTTGTAACTTCAACTACAAATATTCCTTTTTTAGAAATGTTAGAAGTTGAGAATAAATTGGTCGGATTTCCACATACTGATTATATTTCTTCGGAAAAAACAAGAGCATTAATTGACAAAGGTTCTGTAAAAAACGTTGGACAAAATGAAAAACTGAACATCGAACAATTAATAGAATTATCCCCGGATTTAATTGTGACGTTTGGTGTAGATAACAATAATCCGATGTTGGATAATCTTAAGAAAAGCGGTTTAAATGTTTTGATTCAAGGTGATTGGATGGAACAATCTCCGCTAGGAAAAGCAGAATGGATTAAACTATACGGCGCTTTATTCGGAAAAGAAGAAGAAGCAAAAGAATTGTTTGATAAAATTGTAGAAAGCTACAATCAGGCGAAAAAATTAGTTAGCGATAAGCCAGCAACTTCAAAAGTGCTATACGGTTCTATGTACGAAGATGTTTGGTATGTTGCCAAAGGGAATAGTTGGGTGGCAGAGTTTATGAAAGATGCAAAAGCTAATTATTTATGGGCTGATTTGAAAGGAACTGGAAGCGAAGGTTTGTCTTTTGAAAAAGTTTTGGACAAAGCAAAGGATGCTAATGTTTGGATTGCTTCTGGATCTTTTAAAAGTTTGGATGAATTGCAAAAAGCAAATCCGCATTATACGGAATTTGATGCCTTTAAAAATAAAAGTGTTTATAATTTTGAAGGAAAAGTGGGAGCGACAGGCGGAACAGTTTATTACGAATTAGCGCCAAGCCGCCCAGATTTGGTTTTGAAAGATTACATTAAAATCTTTCATCCCGATTTACTGGCGAGCTACGAGTTTACTTTTGCATCAAAACTGAATTAAATTGGCAAATAAAAAACGAAATACCATTTTATTTGTCGTTCTGGCTTTAGGTCTTTTATTAATGTTTTTTGCTAGCATTAGTTTAGGATCGGTTACAATTCCGTTGAAAGATGTTTTTGCCAGTTTAACTGGTGGTCATGCTGCAAAATCAACTTGGGAATATATTATCATTAATTATCGTTTGCCAAAAGCAATTACGGCAGTTTTAGTGGGAACTGGACTTTCAATAAGCGGACTTTTAATGCAGACTTTGTTCCGAAATCCGCTTGCTGGACCTTATGTTTTAGGATTAAGTTCTGGTGCAAGTCTTGGTGTGGCTTTTGTCATTTTAGGGGCAGGGTTTCTTCCTTCTTTTTTAAGTGTAATTGCATTGTCTTCTTACGGAATTGTTTTAGCATCTACTTTAGGAAGCACCTTGGTTCTTTTTTTAGTTTTAGTTGTTTCGCAGCGATTACGAGATACAATGGCAATTTTGATTGTTGGTTTAATGTTCGGAAGTTTTACCACAGCAATCGTAAGTGTCCTAACTTATTTTAGTACGGCAGAACAGCTTCAGAAATTTACTTTTTGGTCAATGGGAAATCTTGGAAATCTCTCCTGGACTACCATTACAATTTTAACTTTCTGTGTTGGAATTGGATTGCTTCTAAGTGCCAAAAGTATCAAACCATTAAACGCCTTGCTTCTTGGAGAAAACTATGCGAAAAGCATGGGATTGAATTTTAAGCAAGCAAGATTAGTTATCATTTTTGCAACGAGTATTTTGTCTGGAGCGATTACAGCATTTGCGGGACCAATTGCTTTTGTGGGTTTAGCAGTTCCACATATTGCAAAGCTGACTTTTCAGACTAGTAATCATACTATTTTGTTTTGGAGCACTTTATTTTTTGGTTCGATAATAATGCTATTTTGTGATATTGTTTCGCAAATGCCAGGCTTTGATGTCACACTTCCAATAAATGCTGTTACGTCTATAATTGGTGCGCCTGTTGTTATTTGGCTTTTAGTTCGAAAAAGAAACTTTTAAGTTTAAACTTACAAAAAAAATAGTATCTTAGTTTTTTAAACACATAGAAACATAGTTTTTAAAAGCCGGTTAAAGGCGTTTCACTTTTTTGAAATAAACATAGACTTTGTGAAAATCAACTTGTTTCTTATTTAACTTAAGATAATGGTTACTCAGAAATATTTAAACGATTTAAGTTTTAATGTAATAGGTGCATGTATAGAGGTGCACAAAACTATTGGAAGAGGATTGCTGGAAAATGTTTATCACGAATGTTTGAAAGAAGAATTGAGTCATCGAAAAATAAATTTTGTGACAGAAATGAATGTGCCATTGGTTTATAGAAATAAAGAATTAAATACGAATTTAAAATGCGATCTGTTTATTGAAAATTGCCTAGTTGTAGAATTGAAAGCTGTCTTGGAATTGAATCCTCTATGTGAAGCACAATTAATGACTTATATGAAGCTTTTAAAAGCACCGAAGGGTATTCTAATTAACTTTAATTGCTTTAACATCTTTAAAGAAGGGCAAAAGACATTTGTAAATGAATATTTTAAAATATTGCCAAAAGACTAAACTCAAATGCTATGTGTTAATTTACAAGTAAATTTTAAAATAAACTTTCAGTAAAATAGAAAATCTATGTTTCTATGTGTTTAAAAAATAATTCAAAATGAAAAACATTCTATCGACTTCTAGCCTAAACATTGGATACAAGTCCAAGAAAGGAGTGACGACTATTGCTGAGAATCTTAATCTTAATCTTGAAGCAGGTAAATTAATCACTTTGATAGGGGCAAACGGAATTGGAAAATCAACTTTACTCCGAACGATTACTGGAATTCAGAAGCCTTTATCGGGAAATGTTTATTTGAACGAAAGAAATATTTCAGACTATCAGCCTTTAGAATTGGCGCAAAATTTAAGTTTAGTTTTAACCGAAAAGCTACCGCCAAGTAATCTTTCTGTTTTTGAATTAGTCGCTTTGGGGCGCCAGCCTTATACCAATTGGGTTGATAAATTGTCTGACGAAGATATTCTAAAAGTTCAGGAAGCAATGCGATTGACTCAAATCGAACATTTGGCTTCAAAAAAACATTTCCAAATTAGTGACGGACAATTACAGAAAGTCTTAATTGCAAGAGCTTTGGCACAAGATACACCGTTAATCATTCTAGATGAACCCACAACACATCTTGACTTGCTTCATAAAGTTTCTTTATTCAAATTATTAAAAAAACTTACAGAAGAAACCCAAAAATGCATTTTGTTTTCAACACATGATATCGATTTGGCCATTCAATTAAGTGATGAAATGATTATCATGACGCAAGAAAATATAGTGCAAGATCAGCCGTGTAATTTAATTTCAAACGGAAGTTTCAGCAATTTGTTCAAAGATGAAAATATTGTTTTTGATGCTGAAAAAGGGAAGTTTATTGTGAGTTAATATTTCGGCTGTCCTGCAAGGTTTTCAAAACCTTGTAGGTCTCAACTTTAGATCTTAACTAAAAATATAAATACCTACAAGGTTTTGAAAACCTTGCAGGAAATCGAGATTATTTCTTCAGCCCAATCTGCCTCTTCGCTTCACCAACTACAAAAGCAACAGAATTTGCGATATTAAAACTGCGAATAAGCGGTGACATCGGAATCGTTAAATGATTTTCGAATCTTGCCATAAATGCTGCGCTCAAACCAACGCTTTCTTTTCCGAAAACCAGCCAGTCACCATCTTGAAACTCGTTTTCTAAATAAGATTTATCAGAATGTGAACTCATCAAAAAAACACGAGATTGATCTGGAATCTGTGCAATCCATTCCTCTACATTTTGATATTCGGTAACATCAAGGTGAACCCAATAATCCAATCCCGAACGTTTTAGATTCTTGTCGTTTATTACAAATCCGAAAGGGTGAATTAAATGAAGACGGCTTTCTGTACCCACACATAATCGGCCGATATTTCCAGTATTATTTGGTATTTCTGGTTCTACAAGAACAACGTTTAACATCTTTTTTGAGTTATGAGTTATGAGTTTTTTGGAATTATCTAATTGTCACATTATCTAATTTTCTAATTGAAAATCGGAAACTTCCAAAACTTCACCTGCTTTTAGGTTTTGCAAATATACATTTCCTATTCGAACGCGAACCAGACGAAGCGTTGGAAAACCAACTGCAGCAGTCATTTTTCGAACCTGACGAAACTTTCCTTCGTTTACAGTAATAGAAGCCCAAGAAGTCGGGCCATGTCGTTCGTCTCTAATTTTTTTGGCTCTCGGTCCAAAATCTGGAATTTCAGTAACGATAAAAGCAGAACAGGGTTTTGTTTTGTATTTTCCTCCATCAAGACCAATTTCGACGCCTTTTTGCAATTGCTCGATTGCATCGGGAGTAATGACACCGTCAACTTGAACGTAGTATTCTTTGTCTACTTTTTTGCTTCTTACTTGTTCGCTTACCATTCCATCAGTTGTCAATAAAAGTAAACCTTCAGAATCTTCATCCAATCTTCCAATTGCCATTGTTCCTTCAGGGAAATCGTGCAATTCGCCCAAAAGCTTTTTCTTTCTTTTTAATTCATAAATAAATTGGCTTAAGTAGCCGTAGGGTTTAAAAAGAATGAAGTGTTGGTGCATTTTTAATTTTTTGCAAAGATAGTTCCTTTCTTAAAATTAAAACCAATTACGGCTTTTGAGATTTCATTTTTTTCAGCCATTGGTACACAAACCAAATTACGGTTACAGCAAAAATGACAATTAAAACAGGATAATAGTTTCTAAAAAAATCATGAAAATAACTTCCGAGTAAAATGTAAACAGAAGCCATACAAAGTTTTATCAAAATAAATTCGGCATTAGACCAACTGGTTTTGATTTTGAAGAAATTCATAGAGATAAGGTTGTTAATTTGCTTTGAATAAAGGTAATAAATAAAAAAGCAAATGGCAATTATAAAAGAAATGCAATCTTAAGTCATAATTTATTTGGAGTTAGAATTCGTAATATTATCGTTTAAATCTAAAAATGATATTGTTATGGAAACGAATAATTTAGGAACAAAAAAGATAAACGGAACGCAAAAGGATATTGATGAATCTAAAGGAAAAAACGTTTCGCACGATAAAGAACTAAAAGATGCCAAATTGAATAAAGAATTGGTGACCGATACCGATGGGGATAAAAAAATTGTGGAAAGAGCCCGAAACGAAAATGAAGATATTAATAAAACGCTTCATCAAGTAAATCCTGATAATGCAAATGCAAATCGGGGAGTGGAAACAGAGGATGAGGCAAAAAAAACGGTTGAGAATAAAGACCGCAATTCTGATATAACGCCCAATCGATATCCAAACTCACATCCCGATAATCATAAAGATCGCGGAAATATGAAACTGGATGAAGAGGAATAAGACAATACGAAATTTTAAGCAAAAAGGAGTCAAATTAATGTCAAATAACATAAGATTAGCGGTTCGCGTTAATGTTATTGTAAACTCTTTTTAAAACTTCGGTATCGGTTGAGATCTTCGTAAATTAGAGGTATCAATTTAAAAACATATTTAAAATGGCACTTTTAGAAAATAAAGTAGCTTTTGTATCTGGCGGAGGATCAGGAATCGGACGCGCAGTTGCAGAAGCCTACGCTCGAGAAGGAGCAAAAGTAGTAGTATCTGATATAAATGTAGAACACGGTGAAGAAACCGTAAACAATATAAAAGAAAAGGGCGGAGAAGCTTTTTTCGTTAAAGGAGACTCGTCGAGTGCAGCTGATAATAAACATATGGTTGAGGTGATAGTTTCTAAATACGGTCGTCTGGATATCGCGTGCAATAATGCAGGTATGGGAGGACCAGCCAAACCAACAGGAGAATATGATCCAGAGGCTTGGGATAAGGTAATAGGATTAAATTTAAATGGTGTTTTTTATGCCTGCCGTTACCAATTAGAACAAATGGAAAAAAACGGAGGAGGAAGCATTGTTAATATAGCTTCTATCCACGGGCAAGTTGCCGCTCCACTTAGTCCAGCTTACACTGCTTCTAAACATGCCGTGGTTGGATTAACAAAGAATATAGCAGTAGAATATGCACAAAAAAATATTCGATGCAATGCTGTTGGACCAGGTTATATTGAAACAGCTCTTTTAAAAGACAATTTAAATAAAGAAATGATGCAGGCCGTTGCGGCAAAATCTGCAATGAATCGTTTAGGAACAGCAGAAGAAATTGCCGAATTGGTAACTTTTTTAAGTTCTGAAAAATCTTCTTTCACAACAGGAAGTTATATTATAGCCGATGGTGGTTATACAGCAGTCTAATTATTTTTTAGAGTAAATAACAAGACAATTGAAAAAAGCAGTAAGCGAAAGTTTACTGCTTTTTTTGTTTAAAATAGGCTTAATTTGTAGGAAAGACGGGAGTTTGTGAGGGTTTTTGATGTGGTTGTTATTTTAAATAATGTTTTGTGTTAGGTGTTTTTTATTGATTTTATTTTATTATCTTTAAGATTGTGTTAAGTTTTATTGAATTATATTGATAAATGACCAAACATTAAATTTATAGTTTTGTAACATTAGCTTAATTTTAAAGACAATAAATTTGAACTCTAAAAACTCTATTCTTTAACGTATGAAAAAACTTTACTTTTCGCGCCATCTTTTGGCTCTTTTATGTTTTTTGGGTTGCTTTTATGGAAGTCTTTTTGCCCAGACAAATCCAGCAGCACAAAGCGTACCTTATAAACAATATTTTGATAAATTTGAAGTAACTTCTACTACTTATCCAGATGGTTTTCAAGGTTGGAATGCAAGTACTCCTTCTAGCGTAAGCACTCCTTCGAATTTCACCGTTACTGTTTTATCTGATAAGACCATGAGTTCTGGCGGATCAGCTACTTCTAGTGGTGGAAATATTTATAATTATAATCAAAAAATAGGTTTTTTAAATGCAGGAAATTATCTGGATCAATCAATAGTTTTAGCTTTAAATACAGAAAACGATTCGGGAGTACAAGTGGAATATGACGCAATGGTAGTTCGTAATCCTTATGTTACAGGAACTACGACTAATCGTATTAATGAGATGGCTTTACAATATCGTGTAGGAGAGACAGGAAATTTTGTAACCTTATCTGAAACTTTTTTTCGTAACAATACAACCACACGAACAAAAGAAACTGAACCACTGCAATTGTCGCATATAAGAGTAACATTGCCGGCAGAATGTGATAATAAACCAATAATTCAAGTACGATGGATATCTAGACAAGTTTCAGGAGCAGGTTCTCGTCCTGCTTTTGCAATTGGTAAAATAGATGTTACAGAAGATCGTTTAGCACCAGCAAATATTTCAGGATATCCAAAAACAGCAAATATTTTAGGAGAAAGTTTCGATTTTATTAGTAAAATAAATGAAGCTGGAAAGACCTATTATGTTCTACTTCCAGCAGGAAGTGCAGAGCCAACAATTGCACAAATAAAAGCAGGGCAGGATTCTAATGGAGTTGCAGCGTTGCAATCAGGGATTTTTGATGTAACAAATTCTGCTCAGGAATATGTGGTAAGTTTTACAGGATTACCTTTAAGCACATCATATTCTGTTTTTTCTATTTCAGAAGATATTGCAGCAAATATTCAAGCATCAGTTAATAGAGTAGATGTAACAACGCTAAGTGTTATGCCCCCTGCGATATCTCCATCTGTTGCTGTATTGAATTTAGGTGGTACTGAACCAAATTTTGATCCTTTAACAAAAAGCTACCAAATAGGAGCTTCTGATCTTACTGCAAATGTAGTAGTTACGGCATCAGGAAGTTTTACTATTTCAAAAGATAATACGACGTTCACCACATCTTTATCATTTGTTCCTACTGATTTTGATTCTAGTGCGACGCCAACGGTTTATGTAAAATTTACTCCAACTTCTGTTGGCAGTTTCACGGGTTCTATAACTCATGAAACAACAGGCGGTACAACTAAAACAGTTAATTTGACTGCTTTTGGAGTAAATCCTTATGTGCAAAATTTTGACGATCCAAATGTTTTTGTAAACAGTAAATGGTCACAATACAATGAGGCAGGACCTTTAAACCAATGGACCCACACTACGCAATCTCGAAATGTTAATTCTGGAACTGGAGCGGTTTTAATGAATGGATATTCAGACAGTGGAGCAAGTAAAGATTGGTTAATTTCTCCAAGATTACGTTTAGATGGCTTTACTCAAATTCCGTTATTATCTTTTTATTCTCGTCAATTTTATGATGGACCATCTTTAAAATTAATGGTTTCAACCAATTATGATGGAGTTAGCGACCCAAATACTGCAACATGGACACCGATAAACGGAAGATTTCCACAAGATACAGGAAGTTATGTAAAATCTGAATATATAAATTTATCAGCTTATAAAACAGATCATACCTATTTGGCTTGGGTTTACGAAACCACTTCTGGCGGAAATGATAATGCTGCGGAATGGTCTTTTGATGATTTTGCTATTATTGATGAATCAAAATATGTGGATTCTAACCCGCGTTTAGATTTTGCAGATGTAAGTCCAAATTCGGTTTCTGCTAGTCAAACTTTTGTTTTTGCAGCAGCAGACTATGGCGATAT
The DNA here is from genome assembly GCF_058135255.1 of Flavobacterium sp. LK-23. Taxonomy (NCBI): domain Bacteria; kingdom Pseudomonadati; phylum Bacteroidota; class Flavobacteriia; order Flavobacteriales; family Flavobacteriaceae; genus Flavobacterium; species Flavobacterium sp. LK-23. Next base: position 22,020 of record NZ_JBYUVT010000029.1, on the reverse strand, counting down.
TACTATTGCGGCTCCCGCTTCTTACGAATTGTCATTAGATAATATTTCATTTTCATCAAGCATTATTGTTTCTTCTGCAGATGCCTTAATAGGAAAAACAGTTTATGCGAGATTTGCTCCAACAGCAAAAGAACCAACTATTTCTGGTGTTTTAACTATTACAGGAACCTCTCTCAATAAAGAAATTGGTTCACTTACAGGGTCTTCTATACTAAAGGAAGATACTTATGATGTTGTGTCTTATAATTTAGAGTTTTTTGGAACTGATGTTAAAGATAAAACGGGTAAAGAATTTGGACCAACAAATGATGCGTTGCAAATAGAAAACGTGGCCAAAGTAATGAACAAATTAAATGCTGACGTTTATGTAGTTCAAGAAGTTTCAGATGAACCGGCACTAGATGTTTTAATTCAAAAAATTAGTGTTAACGGAAAAACATTCGATAAAACAATTTCAACTTCTTGGTCTTACTCATTCCAAGCTTTAGATCCGTATTTTCCACCTCAAAAATTGGTTGTGATTTACAATACCCAAACAACTACTGTAAAAAGCACAAAAGTATTGTTTAAAGATTTGTACGATCAAGTTCGTTTTAACACGGTAGTTTTACCAGGTTATCCAGGAACAGATACTCCAGAAAAAAACGATGATAGTTTTTTCTCATCAGGACGTCTTCCTTATTTGGTTCAGGTTGAAGCTAATGTTGGCGGAGTAAAAAAAGAAATTAACTTGATTGATCTTCACGCACGTGCAAACAGCGGAACTGATATTTCAAAATACAATCAGCGTAAGTATGATATTGACTATCTAAAAGATGCATTAGATGCTGAATATCCAGATGCAAATTTGATTCTTTTAGGAGACTTTAATGATGATGTTAAAGCGTGGGTTGGAAATGCAAATACAGCTTCGTCTTATAAGAAATTTGTAGATGATACTACTAATTATAATGCTTTAACATTAGGTATTAGTCAGGCTGGAGCATATAGTTTCTTAAGTTCGCAAGGATTTTTAGATCATATCTTAATTTCAAACGAATTGAATGAAGATTATATCGCCAACTCAATTGCAGTTTACGATCCAAGAAATGATATCGCAAACTATACGACAACAACTTCAGATCACGGACCAGTAATTGCTCGTTTCGAATTGAAAAAAGACGTGCTTTCTACACCTGATTTTGGGAAAAATAAATATTTCGTAAAAGCATATCCAAATCCTGCAACAGATGTTTTGAATTTTGATATTAAAACAACGCAAGGAAGAGATTTGAAAATTAGATTATACGATTTTAATGGCCGTGCAATTGGAAATCCAATTAGCGTTAAAAATGAGTCTGAAGTTAGTACAGCTGTTGTTGCAGTTGGAAATCTAGTTTCTGGAGTTTATTTCTACACGGTTTCAGAAAACAATAAAGTAATTTTTAAAGATAAAGTAATTAAGAAATAAGGAACTTTAATAGAACAGAAAAGGCAGTCATTGTAGTGACTGCCTTTTTTATATAAATACTTTTCTTAATTCCTCTAAATCAATTTTACTTTGATCTAAAAAGTTAAAGAAATAATCCAATTGCCATTTCTGCGTTTTCTGAGCTTGTTTGCTCGTGGTTTCATCCCAAGGCGGGTAAACTCTTGTCGCTCTAATTCCTTCTTTATTTTGGGTAGAAAAAATACCTTTTTCAAGTAGCATTTTCTTCGGAAAAATAAATTGTCCCCAATTCTGCTCTTTTCTAACATTGACAATTACAAAATCAATAGCATCAGAATAATCAAAAGGTTCTATCGTTCCGGTTTGATTTCGTTTCCACAAAGTAACAAACTGTCCCGTTTTGGTTGGAGTTATTTTGGCTTCTCGATAGCAAATATTTTTATGGTTTAGCAGAAAACGATAGGCACTGTATTCGCCACTTTCGCTTTCTTTTTCAACAGAAGTTATTAATAATTCAGTCTTATCATAAACGATTTCTTTGCTTAATAATAAATCAGCAGGAGCTGTTGTAAAATTCATAAAATTCAATTCTCAAGTATTTTTGAAAGTTACTTCAAATTTGCTTTAGAAAGAAACATTCAAACCAAAATTTAATCCCCACTGGAATTGGTTGAAAGACTGACTGTTTAACGGATTGATATAATAATTCATAGCAGGCTCAACGAAAACATTGGTTTTTTTATACACACGATATTGAACCGTACTGCTCAAAGTAGAACCATAAACATAATCATTCGCATTCATGTTTTCTCCTATAGAATGCCCATCCAAATTCACATTATTAGAAATTAATTTACCCACAAAACCACCTGTATTTAAATTAATGCTGGCTTTATTTTTATTAAAAATAGAATAAGAAACCTCAAGAGGCATTTCTACATATCTTAAGTTTTGATCCAATTTACCTGTTTGGACATTTTCATTTTTCATAGCTTCTTTTGTGCTATTTGAAATCAAAAAATATTCTTGCCTTGTTGCATCTGATGACGCAACTGGACTACTGTCGGCATAGGTAGCTGCAGGAGCAAAAAAAGCATTGTTTTTGGCGCTTACGTAAGATACATTGGCAACGCTTTGTCCTAATTCGCTAATTTTTAAACCAGAACCAACAGCCCATTTTTTGTTAATGCTGTATTTTGTTTTTACACCATAAGAATTAGATTGTTTAGAATCGTTTACGTTACCCAATGTTTTTTCGTTTTTAGTGTTTTCAGAACTTGCAACACCAGCAAAAACGGCAACTGCCCATCTTTCGTTTTTGTCAATCAAATTATCTTTTTTCTCTTTTTCTTCTTTTTGCTTTTCTGGAGTTAAGATTCCTTTTTCTAAATTCTGAAGTTCCGCTAGCTGTACAGAATCTACTTTGCTTAAACTATTATTAAGCTTTACATCGTCTTTTATGATAACAGCTTTATCTGTGCGGATGTTTTCATTTTTTCCTGCAACTGAAGCATTCGATTTGTAAGCATTCTTATTCGCCCAAGAACTGTTGTTAACAGAAGAGTTTTGACTGTTGAAGGCAAGATTCTTATTGTTTTTAACTGTCAGCTGTTCATCAAAAATAGAATTTGAAAGCTGTTTTTTTGCTGTCGAATTAAATTTGTTTTGTTTGCCAAATGCAACTCTTTCTTCAGAAATTCCTTTATTTGAAGCTTTCGAATTGTTGTTTCCTAAAATAGATTTAGAAGAAGATTTTGCAATTGATTTGTCTTCTGATGAACCATAATTCTGAAATGCAACAGATTGATTCGGAACATTGGCAGGAGTTGGTGTGCTATATTTAGAATCTTTTTTATTGGTTTCGTTTTTAGAATTTGTTTCCGCAACAGAAGTTTCTTGAACTGGAATTCCTGATTCTGTATTGAATTGATTTTTTCTTGTCAAATTGTGGTTTAATGAATCTTCTGTTTTGCCAAGATTTTTATTTTGATCTAAATTTCTGTGGTTAGAATTATCGTTTGTTTTTTTATCCAAAACAACACTATTGTTGCTATTTTCTAAACCGCCATTGTTGATTTTTATATTTTCAGGCGAAGCAGTAAAATGTAATATTGAAGGCAGAAGCAACCCTAATAATAAGCATGCAGCAGCCGACCACCAAAGAACAACTCTCTTCTTCTTTTTAGGTTTGTCTAGTTTTTCTTCAATCTGACTCCATAACTCTGGAGGCGGAACACTCGAAAAGTCTTCCATTGATGAAAAAATATCTTCTATTTTTTGCTTCTTCATGCTGTTTTAAAATTTTTTATGCTCAAAATTCGCTTTTGTAATATATGCTTGGCGCGATTTAAATTTGATTTTGATGTCCCTTCGGAGATTTTTAAGAGTTCGGCGATTTCTCTGTGTTTCATTTTTTCAAATACATACAAGTTAAAAACCGTCCGATATTGATCTGGTAAATCCCGAATGTATTCCAGCAGTTTTTCCTGTTCTATCGTAATAGCTTCAAGTTCCTCTTCTTCCACAAAATCGGTATCGGGATCAAAAACATCCAAAAAGAAACTCTCTTTTTTCTTTTTGTTTAAAGTCTCGATAAGCTTGTTTATAAAAATCCGTTTCAGCCAGCCTTCAAAACTTCCTTCAAATTTATATTGGCTTATTTTCTGAAACGCAATTACAAAGGCCTCCTGAAAAACATCTTTCGCGTCATCCTCGTTCTTCATATATTTCAAACAGATACCATACAAAACAGGAGAGAACAACTGATAAATTTTCAGTTGTCCCTCCCTGTCATTTTTCATGCACAGTTTGATATATTTTTCTAACTCGTCTTTCAAGAAATGGTTCAAATTTGATTTTGCAAAAATAGTTTTAAATAGCTTACAAAACTATCTTTTAAAAATAGTTCGAGTGCCGTCTTGACTGTTGCTTACAATTGTTAGGTTTTGATTGTCAAGGTTTTCTATTACGTAAGTTTTGCCTTCAAACGTAATTAGATCATGTTCCGACTGGTCAAAATATCCTTTGCCTTTCTCTATCTGATAAGTGCTGTTTCTTATCTCCACATTGTCTTTATAAGTAATAACCCTTCCATCTGGAGTAAAGATGATTTTTTTATTAAACCCAATTGATTTTGGGGTTGCCACATAAGGATTGTTAGAACCTCCTATAGATTTTTCCCAAATCCAAGTATTTATTATTGATCCTGCCGCTTCTTCTCTAGAAGCATTTACAGAAATCATTGATGTAAAAAGAAAACAGACAATAAAAGATAAAAAGAGTTTCTTCATGATGGCATTATTTTAAGCTTGTAATTTTTTCTTGAATCGTTTTTTTGAAAATTTTTATTTCGGCACTTTGGTCTGCAGTGTCGTTGTTGTCGATATAAACCTTAGTAAGGTTTGCTCCTTGACGCAGTTCAAAATAAACTCCGCCTTGATCTCCAGCATCCGGAGTACCGTATGTTTTAGTTTGTCCTTTTAAAGCCAAAATCTCTGCAGGAACATCTTTTAACAATAAAGTATATTCGCCTCTTTTGATTGTTGGAGTATATCTGTACTGTCCAAAATCATATTGTTTTGCTCCAACATTTAAAAATTTTAAAGTGTTGTAATCGTTAATTTGATAGAATTTTTGACAGTCTGAGCTTAAACATTGGTTATTGAAGCTTCCAATAATAATATTATCTGCATTTTCTGTAGTTTTATTGAAGATCATTCCTTTTGATGTTTTTGGAATCAAAACAAAATCAGTTGGATATGTAGGAGTTTGAGTTACGTTTTCGCCCACAGCAGGAGTTCTTTCGTAATAGTTTACCACGATTTCACAATTGTTTTCTACAATAGAGCTAATTACAATTTCATAACCGCTTGTAGGTTTAGCGCCAGCAAAAATTCCAACTAAATATTCTTTTGTAAAATCAATATTAGGATCACTTGCAACGGGACAGCTGTTCGCATGTTTTGTGAAATACTCATTCATTTTTTCTTGAGATCCCACAACAATTGCTGCTGGATTATTTTGCAATGTTTTTTCAGTATAATTACAAGAGAAAGGAAAACCAGTAAAATTTACAACCGTATTTGTACCGCAATCTACATAGTTATTTCCGTCATTGAGAGAACAGGCGCTGAATCCGAAGGCTACAAATAAGCCAAGTATTAATTTTTTCATAATTATTTTAATAGGTTTATATTTTAGTAGATAGGGGTTTCAAAAAAAGGTTGCGTTGAGGTGAAAAATTTTTTTTAAAATAAAATGTTGGTTTAGTTTGGATTGGGAATGAATTAGTGAAATTTCTATTTTAAAAACTAAGCACTACGTATTATTGCGTACTTTTACGTAAAATAGACTTAGTTATGACTGATTATATACCGTTTTTGTTAGGATTTGTTATTGCGCTTTTTATAGTCATATACTTAGGCAGGATGCTTTCTGCATCAAAATTTCAGTCGGAAAAAGCTATTTCTGAGGAAAGATTAAATGCCATAAACGGTCAATTGCAAATGCAGAAAGAGCAGTTTGAAAACGAAAAAAATAATTTGCATAAACAATTGCAGCTGAGTATTGTTGAGAAAGAAAACATTCGAACAGAAAAAGATAGTTTGGCCATTCAGCTTTCTAAAAAAGAAGTAGATTTTGAAAATTTATGGGAACGCCATAAAGAGCAAAAAAGTGAAATCAATGAACTTCAGGAAAAATTCACCAAAGAATTTGAAAACCTTGCTAACAAAATTCTAGAAGAAAAATCGGCAAAGTTTACCGAACAAAATACCGTGAACATGAAAAATATCCTGACGCCTTTGCAGGATAAGATTCTGGTTTTTGAGCAAAAAGTAGAACAGACTCATAAAGAAAGTATCGACTATCATGCAGCGCTTCGTCAGCAGATTATTGGTTTGAGTGAAATGAACGCGCAAATGAGCAAGGAAACTCTAAATCTTACCAAAGCATTAAAAGGCGATAGCAAAATGCAGGGAAATTGGGGCGAATTGGTTCTAGAACGTGTTTTAGAAAAATCAGGATTAGAGAAAGGAAGGGAATACGAAGTGCAGCAGAGTTTTACCAATGCAGAAGGAAATCGCGTTTTGCCAGATGTTGTCATTAATCTTCCAGACGGTAAAAAAATGATTGTCGATTCTAAAGTTTCGCTTTCTGCTTACGAAAAATGGGTTAACGAAGAATCTGAACTTTTAAAAATAGAGTTTCTTAAAGAACACGTAATCTCTATAAAAAGACATGTGGAACAGTTGGGCAGTAAAAACTATCACGATTTGTACCACATGGAAAGCCCAGATTTTGTACTGCTGTTCATTCCGATGGAGCCCGCTTTTGCAATTGCTTTAAACGAAGATCCTTCTTTATACACAAAAGCATTTGACCGAAATATTGTAATTGTAACGCCAAGTACACTTTTGGCAACGTTAAGAACAATTGACAGCATGTGGACCAATCAAAAACAGCAGGAAAACGCCTTGGAGATTGCAAGACAAGCCGGAGCGTTGTATGATAAATTTGAAGGTTTTGTTTCTGATTTAGTGCGAATTGGAAATAAAATTAAAGACACAAAAACAGAATACGAAAGCGCCATGAATAAATTGGTTGACGGAAAAGGAAACTTAATTTCGAGCGTAGAAAGATTAAAAAAAATGGGAGCAAAGGCAAAAAAAGCACTTCCGGAAAATATTATTGCAAGAGCAATCAATTCAGATGAAAATGAATTATTGAATTAGAAAAGAGCTAAGAAACAAGAGAAAAGAATATAGAATATAGAATATAGAATATAGAATATAGAATATAGAATATAGAATACAACTAATCAACAATACCAAAAACAAAAATATGAGTACAGATTTTAAGCCCGTTTCATCATCAAAAGTTAGTATATCAGAATTAATGTTGCCTTCGCATACTAATTTTAGCGGAAAAATTCATGGGGGATATATTTTACAATTATTAGATCAAATTGCTTTTGCATCGGCATCAAAATTTAGTGGGAATTATTGTGTAACTGCTTCTGTAGATACCGTAAACTTTCTTAAACCAATTGAAGTTGGAGAATTGGTTACCATGAAGGCTTCTGTAAATTATGTCGGAAGAAGTTCTATGGTCGTAGGAATTCGTGTAGAAGCAGAAAATATTCAGACAGGCGTTATTAAACATTGTAATTCGTCTTATTTTACAATGGTTGCCAAAGATAAAGAAGGAAAAAGCGTTCAGGTTCCAGGATTGATTCTGTCTAATTTGCAAGAAGTACGTCGTTTTAGAAAAGCAATAAAACATATTGAAGTTCGAAAAGAAGTTGAAGAACACGAAAAATTAGCCAATATAAATTCTATCGAAGATCTAGCAAGCCTAGAAAAATATAATGTTCTATTAGAAATCAGCTAAATTTTCTTATATTTATGAGTTATACATTAAATACTAGAAAATATGGTCAAGTTTGGATATACAATTTTATACGTTGAAAATGTCGAAGAATCTATTGCATTTTATGAAAATGCATTTGGTTTTTCGAGAAAATTTGTCTCGCCAGATGGTGATTATGGCGAATTAATTACAGGAGAAACAACACTTTCATTCGCTTCAAAAAAACTAGCTTCAAAGAATTTACCTGATGGTTTTGTCGAAAGCAGTTTAGAAGACAAACCTTTTGCAATAGAAATTGGTTTTATAGTAGAGAATGTACCTGAAGTTTTGCAAAAAGCCACTTCTTTTGGAGCAGTTATGGTTTCAGAACCTGTAGAAAAACCATGGGGACAAGTTGTAGCGTACGCAAGAGATTTAAATGGATTTTTAATCGAGATTTGTACAGAAGTAAAAGGTTAAATGTCTTTTTTGAAAATGAATTACATACAGAACAAACCTTATTTTGTGTTTTTAGGATTAATAGTAGTTCTTCTGCTATATGGCTTTTATAAAGGGAATGAAACTATTGTTCTCAATATTCATGCTACTTATTTTGTAATCTCTTGGAAACACTTAATGATTCTTGTTTCTTTTTTCTATGGAATATTGGCTTTGGGTTATTTTGGTATCCTGAAACTAAATTTTGTTTTAATAAATTGGATGACAGTTTCTCACGTTTTAATAAGCCTAATTGGTTTGTTTATAGTTTTTATTTTGCCTAAATTTTTTAGAGAAATTGTTCCTGGAGATATATTGTCAGTTATAAATGACACGAATTTTAATCAAAGAATAGAATCTGGAATCTTGATTTTGATTTGTGCATTATTAGGATCTCAACTTCTGTTTTTTGCAAATGTGATTTTTGCTTTAATAAAAGGAAGAGTATAAACATTTTGCCCTTTGAGGATTCTCATTTCAGAACAAAAAACATTCACAAATATTTAGCATAAGTACCAAAACTTTGCATGCAAAAATTCCGTAACTTTAAGCATAATTATTGGGTTGCGGAATTTTTTCACTGAGTATTGCCGTTCGATTTTTCAGATTATTAAGAATCTGATTTTTTATTTTCTCTTAGTCCAGATAAATTGAATGACATAATTGTTTAAATGCAGACGATTATGAAAACAACTACTTTATTATTTTTATTTTTTACGGCCTTTTCAGTCATTGCCCAAGACAAATTTTTTACTAATACGGGAACAATAAACTTTGAGGCGTCTGTTCCTTTGTTTGAAGAAGTGAGAGCTGTAAATAGACAAGTTGCTATACTTTTAGAACCTAAAACAAGTACTTTTATTTGTACTGTTATCATCAAAGATTTTCGTTTCAAATTGGATTTAATGCAAGAGCATTTCAATGAAAATTACATGCAAAGCAATCGTTATCCTAAAGCGGTGTTTAAAGGAAAGATTGAAAAATTTGATTTGAAAGATATTAATGAAGTAGAAAAAGAATATCATATAAAAGGGAAACTTAATCTACGCGGAAAATCGAAGGAGATTATTGTAAATGCTTTGATTAAAAGAGTTCCAGAGGGAATTCAGATAATTTCAGATTTTCCAATCGCAGTATCCGATTTTAATATTAATATTCCAACTCCTATAGCATCGAAAATTGCAAAAACAGCCAATACAGAACTAACGGGTATTATTCGTAGCGATGAGACCATGCTGACTTTGAAATAAGAATTACTTTATACAATTAATAAGTGTCTTTTCTAAATCTGTAAATTGAAACTCGAAACCTGTTTTCTGAATTTTTTCTGAAGAAACACGCTGTCCTGTTAAGATGGCTTCACTCATTTGTCCCAACAGAATTTTTAATACAAATGCCGGAACTTTAGGAATCCATATACTATAATCATATAGTTTGGCCATAGTTTTAGAAAATCTAGAATTTGTTGTATTGTCGGTTACACATGCATTGTAGGCACCTTCGAGTTTGGTGTCTTCAATGCTTTTTAAATAAATCTGGCACAAATCTTCAATATGAATCCAAGGAAGATATTGCTTGCCAGAACCCAAAACAGCACCAAAACCAGATTTAAATGTGGGAACCATTTTTTTTAAGAAACCTTCGTTTTTACCAAAAACAATTCCAGTTCGAATTTTGACTGTTCGAATATTTAAAGAACCAATTTTATCGGCGGCATTTTCCCATTTCTGACAAGTAATGCCTAAGAAATCATCGGCTGGAGGGGTATTTTCAGTACAGATTTTATGACTAGTAACGGCACCATAAATTCCGATTCCTGAAGCAGAAATAAACGCTTCCAGCTTTTTATTGTTCATTTCCAAAATAGAATAAATCATTTCAACTGGTCTTACGCGACTTTCAATAATGGCTCTTTTGCGTCTTTTAGTCCATCTCTTTTCGACAATTCCTTCTCCAGCAAGGTGAATAATATAATCGGCATTTAAAACTGCATTTTTGTCAATGTAGTTTTTCTTTAGATCCCATTTATAATAGGTCACTCTTGGATTACTTTCTCTATCAGAACGACTCAAAATGGATACTGAAAAACCTGCTTCGATCAGAACATCTGTCAAATATTTCCCGACGAAACCAGTCCCGCCTGTTAATAGAACATTTTGAGCCATAATAGTTTATAATATATTTAACAGTGTATAGTGTTTAAGGATTAGTAAAGGTACTTAAACAATGTTTACCTTTATGGCAAATTCTAAATTTTAATAAAATGGCGACTAAAAAAAAGGTAATTACCAAAGATGATATCGTTTCAAAATATATGGAAGAGGTTTTAGAAAAAGGTCAAAAACCAAAATCGGTTTATCATTTTGCCAAAGAAAATGATTTTACTGAAGCTGAGTTTTATGCTTTCTTCGGAACATTAGAAGGTTTAGAAAAAGAAATATTTCGACTGTTTTTTGAAAACACGGTGAACCTTCTTCACAAAAATGAAGAATATCAGGGATATGATATGAAGAATAAAATGTTGAGTTTTTATTTTACTTTCTTCGAAATCCTGACAGCCAACAGAAGTTATGTTTTGCAATCCCTTAAAATAGATCGAAACCCAATCAAAAATTTAGTTCAGTTAACAACACTTCGAAATAGTTTCAAAGACTATGTTGCTGAGATTTTAACAGATGATTACAGATTAGAGCAAGAAAGATTCCAGAAATTTCAAGAAAAAGCCATTCAAGAATATTCTTGGTTACAATTAATGTTGACCATTAAATTTTGGATGGAAGATGAATCTCCTGCTTTTGAGAAAACGGATATTTTTATTGAAAAGTCTGTTAATGCTTCATTTGAGTTGATGAATGTTGCACCAATGAATCATCTGATTGATTTTGGAAAATTTTTGTTTAAAGAAAAAGTACACAGCAGATAATGAAAACAATTGATTATATCCCAACTTCTAAAATTGAGCGAGCGGGAAAATTGGTTCAGACTGGTGCTAAGATTGGTGTAAACTATGTAAAGCATTATGCCGAAAAAATGGTAAACCCAGATTTAACCCGCGATAAGCTAAATGAGAACAATGCAGAAGATATTTATGACGGACTAAAAAGCTTAAAAGGAAGTGCCTTAAAGGTAGCTCAGATGCTGAGTATGGATAAGAACTTTCTGCCTCAAGCTTATGTGGAGAAATTTTCTTTATCGCAGTTTTCTGTTCCGCCACTTTCGGCCCCTTTGGTTTTAAAAACGTTTAAAAGCAATTTTGGAAAAACACCTTACGAAATTTTTGACGAGTTCAATCCGAATTCTGTAAATGCAGCAAGTATTGGTCAGGTGCATTTGGCAAAGAAAAACGATAAAAAACTGGCGGTTAAAATTCAATATCCTGGAGTTGCCAATAGTATTTCGTCAGATTTGGCTTTGGTAAAACCAATTGCGATTAGAATGTTTAATCTTCAAGGAAAAGATTCTGATAAATACTTTAAAGAAGTTGAAGACAAACTAATTGAGGAAACCAACTATTTGTTAGAATTACAACAAAGTCAGGAAGTTGTTGATGCTTGCAGTAAAATCGAAAATATTACTTTTCCCAATTACTATCCAGAATTTTCATCAGAGAAAATTATTACCATGGATTGGATGTCGGGAATTCATCTTTCTGAATTTACAGCCATAAATAAAGATCAAGAAGCGAGCGATAAGTTAGGACAAGCACTTTGGGATTTTTACATGTATCAGATTCATGTTTTACGAAAAGTACATGCAGATCCGCATCCGGGAAATTTTTTGGTTGACGATCAAAAGCAATTGATCGCTTTAGATTTTGGTTGTATGAAACAAATTCCAGAAGATTTTTATACGCCCTATTTCGAATTGATCAATAAAAATGTGATTACAGACCAGAAGCTTTTTAATGAGAAATTATTCGAATTAGAAATTCTGCGCAAAGATGATACACCTGCAGAAGTGGAATATTTCACAGAAATGTTTCATGATTTATTGTCGCTTTTTACAAAACCTTTTCAAAACGAAACTTTCGATTTTTCTGATGAAAAATTCTTTAATGCAATTGCCGAATTAGGAAAACGTTTCTCAGAAGATACAAACTTGAAAAAAATGAACGGAAATCGAGGTTCTAAGCACTTTATTTACATGAATCGTACTTTCTTTGGTTTATACAATTTAATGTTTGATTTGAAAGCTAAAATTGTGGTGAACGACTATTTGAAATATTAAGTTTTTTTGTTTCAGGTCTCAAGTTTCAAGTTGGCTGAACTTTATCTATAGAACTTTGTCAAAGTTTAAAACTTTGACAAAGTTTTTTTTGTCTAGTTTGTCATCCTGAGGAACGAAGGATCACACTCGTAAATCGACAAAGTTTGGCGACATTCTGTGCGGAGTTTCTAGTGTGATCCTTCGTTCCTCAGGATGACAAAAATGAATATAAATCTGCTTAATCTGCAAAATCGGCGTGAAACAAAATTAAGCATCCAGTATAAACTTGAAACTTGAAACCTGAAACAAAAAAACTACTTCAAAATCCCTGCCTTGTAAGTCGCAATCGCACGATCTCTCGCAAAAGCATGATCAACCATAGGTTCTGCGTAACCAAAATCAAATTCGGGAATCCATTTTCTAATGTATTCTCCTTTTTCGTCAAATTTCTTTTGTTGAATTTCGGGATTAAAAACTCTGAAATAAGGAGCAGCATCACAGCCTGTTCCTGCTGCCCATTGCCAGTTTCCTACGTTTGAAGCCAATTCAAAATCTAAAAGTTTTTCTGCAAAATACCCTTCGCCCCACTGCCAATTAATCAGTAAGTGTTTGCAAAGAAAACTGGCTACAACCATACGTACGCGATTGTGCATATAACCTGTTTCGTTTAATTGTCGCATTCCAGCATCGACCATCGGATATCCTGTTTTTCCAGAACACCAACGTTTGAAATCCTCTTCGTTATTTCGCCATTGAATTCCGTCATAATTGGATTTAAAATTATGATTAACGCAATTTGGAAAACTAAATAGAATCTGAATAAAGAATTCTCTCCAGATTAATTCACTCAAAAAAGTCTGATTTTTTCGGTTGGCCCAGTTTACTAATTTTCGGATACTTACTGTTCCAAAGCGTAAATGCGGAGAAAGATGAGAAGTGCTATCCAGAGCTGGAAAATCTCTGGTTTCTTTATAATGAGAAATTTGCGTTAAGTTGTGTGGAAGAACTTTTATAGAGCTTCTTTTAAAACCTATTTCATCTAAATCTGGAAACTTGAATTTATTTTTCAAAAAATTCGATTGATGCGACGTCGAATCATATTCTGGAGCAGATCCAGAGAGACGATATTTTTCCAGCCATTTGTTTTTGTAAGGCGTGTAAACAGTATAAGGAAGTCCGTCTGCTTTGGTTATTTCTTTTTCTTCAAAAATTACATGATCTTTAAAAGATATCGTTTCAATATTATTTTCTTTTAATAAAGATGAAATTAAACTGTCGCGTTTAATAGCGAATGGTTCATAATCTTTATTAAAGAAAACATTTTGAATGTCAAATTCTTCGACAAGCGATTTCCAAACGTCTTTTGTTTTTCCTTTTTTGATTAAAATGGAAGAATCAAATGGGTTTAATTCTGAGTTTATTTTTTTTAATGAATCATAAATGAAAGTTACTCTTGCATCGTCTTTTGGGAGATGTTCTAAAATATCATCATCAAAAATAAAAAGAGGTACAACAGGAAAATCGGATTGTAAAGCATGAAATAATCCGGTATTGTCTTCTAAACGCAAATCACGTCTAAACCAGAATAAAGTAACTTTTTGTTTTGTCATTGTTTTTATTTTTTGCCACAGATTAATCGATTTCAAATGATTTTTTATTCTCTGGGCTATTTTTCTCAACACATAGAAACATAGATTTTTTTTCTTTTAAAAAGAGTTTATAAAGAAACTAGTTTTTAACACATAGCTGTGTGTATTTATGCAAGTGAAACGCCTTTTTTTGTCAATCTAAAATCTATGATTCTATGTGTTTAAATTTTTTAAGCTTTTTTAGAATTAAATAATTCTTCAATTTTATTAAATCTGTAATCGAAAATACTTTTCAGTTTGTTTTTTACGATTAAACGATTCATGATTCGGCCTAAGATTCCGAATGGGAGAGCGTAATGGACAATGTCGGTCATTTTGGTTCCTCCATCTGGTGTTGGTTCAAAGAAATGTTTGTGATGCCAAAGTTTATAAGGTCCAAATTGCTGAATATCTACAAAATAATCGTTTTCTTGGCAAGCCGTAATTTCGGTAACCCAAGAAGTTTTAATTCCGAAAAGAGGTCTTAAGGTGTATGAAATTATTTGTCCGTGATACATGCGCTTGCCATCGTAATCCTGAATTTGAAAATTCATATTATCGAGAGTAATGGTCTGCAGGTTTTTCGGACTTGAGAAAAAATCCCAGCAATCTTCTACACTTGCATTTATATGCTGTACGGTAACTATTTTGTATAATTTCATAATCACAAATCTTTCTTGAAATACGTGAGCGTTAAGGTGTAAAGTGAGCTCTTTTGTAGCAGGCATTTTTGGCCAGAGACAAAAAGTAGAAATCGAACACCCAAATAATGCTACATTTTATAATATTTGAATGGTACGAACAACATTCCGAAACATTCTCCTTTTTCTTTGTTGAGGTGTTTATGGTGAATTTTATGAGCTTTTCGTAATCCGATGAGGTATTTGTTTTTGGTGTTTTTAAACCATTTAAAACGCTGATGAATCAAAACATCGTGAATTAGAAAATAGCAAATGCCGTAAAGTGTAATTCCACAGGCAATGAAAAACAAATAATTAAATCCGCCTTGAACGCCAAAGTAGAATAGAATAATACTTGGCGTAGCAAAAATGACGAAGAAAATATCGTTGCGCTCAAAGGTGTTTTCGTATTTCGGCTGATGATGATCCGCATGAAAATACCACATAAATCCATGCATTATGTATTTATGCGTGAGCCACGTAACACATTCCATGAAAAGAAAAACGCCTAAAAAGATTAAAAAAGAAATCATTTTATAAATGTTGAGGTTTTAAAATTATCGTTTTATTGGTTTTGAGTTTAGCTTTGGATTATAAAATATTGACTCAAAAAAAAGTTTTTAAAAATTGCTGATTTTGTCATTTTTGTCATCCTGAGCGAAGTCGAAGGAACGCAAGTAACTCCGCAATGAGAATCTAATCTTTGGCGAGCTTCTCGCGGTTCTTCGACTTCGCTCAGAAAGACAAACTGTTTGTTTAATCGTAATTACAAAGTTGAAGGAAATTATACCAACTTCAATTTATAAGTCACAAAAGACTGCGCCAAAAGTCCTGCTTTGGTATAATTAGAAACACGAATTCTCGAATTTCCAATCTCATAGTAAGGTGTGTGTTTTAGCTTTTGAAGTAGTTTTTTATAATAAACATAAGCGGTATAAACCCCAAATTTGGCTTCTATTGGTAATTTTACAATTCCTTGATAGGCAATTCTAAAATCTTCTTCGATTTCTTTGATGATTTGATTTTTCGAATCTTCGTTGAAATTATTCAGATTTACGCCTGGAAAATAAGTGCGATTCAAGATCGTATTATCGTCTTTTAGATCTCTCAAGAAATTTACTTTCTGAAAAGCAGAACCTAAACGCATAGCTTCGTTTTTCAGCTGTTCGTATTTATGCTCTTTTCCAGATACAAAAACTTTCAAACACATTAATCCGACAACATCTGCAGAACCGTAAATGTAATCTATGTATTCGGTTTGTGTTTGGTAATTTGATTTTATAAGATCCATTTTCATGCTTTTTAGAAAAGCTTGAACGAGATCATCACTAATATTGTATTCTTTTACAGTATGTTGAAATGAATTCAAAATCGGATTTAAACTAATGCCCAATTGCATTGCTTTGTAATATTCTTTTTCGAAATCTTCAATAAGATATTCTTTTTCATAATCGTGAAATGAATCCACGATTTCGTCAGCAAAACGAACAAATCCGTAAATACTGTAAATGGCATCTCGAATGCTTGGCGAAAGCATTTTTACGGCTAGCGAAAATGAAGTACTGTAATTTTTGGTTACCAGTTTGCTGCATTTGAAAGAAACGGCGTCGAATAGTGATTTCATTTTTTTAAGATCTAAAAGATTTTTGAATTAATTCAGCTGCGAGTTTTCCTGAAATTAAAGCAGGCGGAACACCTGGCCCAGGAACGGTTAATTGTCCTGTAAAATATAAATTCTTGACTTTTTTGCTTTTTAATTTTGGTCTTAAAAAAGCGGTTTGCAAGAGGGTATTGGCCATTCCGTAAGCATTTCCTTTGTAGGCGTTATAATCGCTTACAAAGTCATTTTTACAAAATGATCTCTTAAAGATAATATTATTTTTTATTTTTTGTTGCGTAAGTTCTTCAAAACGAGCGATTATCTTTTCGAAATATTCTTCTCGTAACGCTTCGTTATCTTCGATTCCGGGAGCTAGCGGAATTAAGAAAAATCCAGATTCCATTCCGTTTGGCGCCGCGGTCAAATCTGTTTTGGATGGAAAGTTGGCATAGAATAAAGGGGCATCGGGCCATTTTGGATTATCATAAATATCTGCAGCATGCTGGTTGAAATCGACATCAAAAAATAAAGCGTGATGCGAAATGTTTTCTATTTTTTTATTGAAACCAACAAAAAATAGGAGAGAAGAGGGAGCAAAAACTCTGCTTTCCCAATATTTTTCAGAATACATTCTGTGTTCTTTTTCGAGTAAAATTTCCGAATGATGATAATCGGCACCACTCAAAACAATATCAGCCTTCAGGATTTCGCCATTAATTACAATTCCTTTAGCTATTTTATTTTCGACAATTATTTTATCAATTGGCGAATTGGTTTTAATGGTTACGCCAAGTTCTAATGCCAATTTTTCGATTCCTCGAATGACATCAAACATTCCAGTTTTAGGGTGCCAAGTTCCTAAACCGAAATCGGCATAATTCATAAAATTATAAAAGGAAGGCGTTTTAGTTGGTTTTGCTCCAAGAAATAAAACTGGAAATTCGAGAATTTGAATTAATCTTTCATTCTTGAATTTTTTCCGAATATCGGTGCTTACGTTTTTAAAAAACTGATTGAGTTTTAATGCCGTTTCTTTGGTAATTAATTCAAGAGGAGAAACTCCTGGGCGATAAACCAAATCTTTGATTGCAATGTCATAATTGCTTTTGGCTTGGTCAATAAAGCTTTGCAGTTTTTGACCGCTTCCTTTTTCGATCGTCTCAAAAGTATATTTAATCTCTTCTAGATTATCATAAATGCTGATGAAATCATCCATTCCGAAATAAACACGATAGGCCGGATTTAATTTTATCAGTTCATAATAATCAGAAGGTTTTTTATTGAAGTCTTGAAAAAAGCGTTCAAAAACATCTGGCATCCAATACCAGCTTGGTCCCATGTCAAAAGTAAAACCGTCTTCTTTAAATTGTCTGGCGCGACCGCCAATTGTGCTGTTTTTCTCGTAGACAGTAACTTTGTTTCCCTGCTGTGCAAGGTAACATGCGGCTGCCAAAGAAGAGAAGCCTGAGCCTATTATTTGGATAGTTTTTCTCATTTGTTTAACAAATATAAGAAAAACTTAAACAAAAATAAATTAAAGCATGTTAATAGTTTCTTCCATCGAATCAAAAACTCGAATTCTGTCTGTTAGGACTTTCTCATCAATGTATTCTACCATTTTACCCATAAGCCAGATTTCGTTGTTTTTCTGCAATAATTTCTGCCCCATAGATTTTACATATTGATTAATTACGCTTCGGTCTGGCTGAACAGTCATAAAGGAAATAAACGTAATGTTTTCAAAATGTTTGGTTAAATCCTGTAAGTTTTCAATTGGCATACTTTCTCCCAGATAAATGGTTTTGTAGCCTTTATCAAGAATTTCGTATTGCAGGTATAACAATCCTATTTGGTGAATTTCGTTTAACGGAAGTGATAAAACAAAAATTCGATCGGTTTTGATTGGTTTTCTAATTTGAAGGCTTTCTGTATAAATCAATATTTTCTGCTTGATTAAATGACTCATGAAATGTTCGTTTGCAGGAGTAATCGTTTCAGACTGCCATAATAATCCCAACTCTTTTAAAAGAGGCAAAAAATGTTCTTTAAAAACTTCTTTAAATGTTTTTTCGGTAATAAGCCAATCAAATGTGTTGAAGAATAATTCTTGATCAAAGTTCATCATCGCCATTTTAAAAGAAGTGATGGCATAGTTTTGAGAATTTTTCTTCGAAATTATTTCGCGTACCAGTTGTGGTATTTTTTCTTCAGGATAGGTTGCAATTTTAGAAATCTTATAGCCGTATTCATGCAGTAACGTAATGTTTAAAAGTTTCTGCAGGTTATGAAGATTGTAAAATCTAATATTAGTGTCGGTTCGCATAGGTTCAAGGATATTGTATCTCTTTTCCCAGATGCGTATGGTATGCGCTTTTATTCCAGATAAGTTCTCAAGATCTTTAATGCTGAAAACAGTTTTAATATTGTTTATCATTTTTCGCGATTAAGTCAACAAATGTAAAATAAAATCTTAGATTCGACATTAAAACTAAATTAAAAAGATAGAGAATTAGAGGTTTACGTATTCATAATATATTTTTTACCTAAAATCAGGTATTTATTTCTTAAGAAATATATTACTTTGATAAAAAAGAAAACAGCCTATCAGATTAAAATCTTGACAGACTGTTCTTATTTTTTTTGCTTTATGTATTATTTACAGAAAGTAGCTCTGTTTTTTGCGGCGCTTTGGCTTCCTAACTCAATTGCTTTTGTAAAATCCTTACAGCAATTTTTCTTATCGCCAATTTTGTTATAGGCCAATCCTCTTAAATTGTAGGCGACATAATCTTTCGGGTTTAAGCCTAAAGAAGCGGTGCAATCTTCAATTGTTCCTTCGTAATTCTGCAGTTTGTAATTGACATTGGCTCTGCCAGTAAAAGCGTCTGCATTCATGTCGTCCAATTCGATTGTCTTGCTAAAGTCAGCCTGAGCACCTTTTAAATCGTTTAGTTTGAATTTTGCTACACCACGGTTCTGATAAGCTTCAACAAATTTAGAATTCATGCTGATAGCTTTGGTGTAATCGGCTATGGCGCCTTTTGTATTTCCAGCTTCAGCTTTTTTCATGGCTTTGTCAAAATAGCCTGTTGCAGATTGCGCCCAAGTCGAGCATGACACCATTATAAATGATGCTAATAGTAGGTTTTTCATAAAACTAATTTGGGATTAGTGATTTAATTATTTCCCAACGAATTTAAGAAAGTTTTTATCTTGTGAGAAAATTTCTTTTGGTAAATGAAGAAATAGTAAGAAAAAATTAAAGGAGGTTTTTCTAAAGCTCTATTTTTAAGATTTGATATTTCTTAAAAAGAAAAAGGTCAAGTAAAATAAATTACCTGACCTTTTGTGACCCGACTGGGGCTCGAACCCAGGACCCCATCATTAAAAGTGATGTGCTCTACCGACTGAGCTATCGAGTCTTCGATTTCTTCAATGAGGGTGCAAATATAAGTACTTTATTTAGTTTGCAAAGCCTTTTTGGAAAGGAATTTTGAAATTAATTTAAATTGTTATTGTAAGTGCTTACTTTGCAGTGGTATATATTTTGTTTTTTTTCTGTGATAATAAAGGTGCAGAATAAAAAACTGCTGATTTTTCTGAATTATTTATTTGATAAGCTTTTCAAGTCTTTGCATCATCTCTTCTTTTTCTCTCAACATACGCTCGTATAAGGCTATTTTTTCTTCATGCAACTGAATCAATTTGTCGATTGGATTGTTGTTGAAAGTTGGGCTGTAATTTATTAAACCTTGAGTGTCGTGAAAAGTACTAGAAATAATATTTATTGCCTGTTCTTCGTTAAAATTCTGAAATGCTTCTACAGGGATTTTTAATATTGCTGCAATTTGTTTTAGAAGATTTTCCTCAATTACATCTTTCTGCTCCAATAAAGAAATTTTCTTTTGACTCCAGTCTTCTCCTAGATCATAAGCCAATGCTTCTTGTTTTATGTTAAGCATTTCTCTAAAACGTTTCACGTTTCTTCCTTGATGTATTTTTTGTTCCATAATGAGTATTGTTTTCTAAAAGCTTAAAGATAAAGCCATGCAGGTTGAAAAAATCTGATTGCCAAAGATAAAAAAATATCCTGCAAATTATTTTTTTGTCAGATATTATATCTGTTTTGTGTATTGTAAATAAAATTGTCGGGTAGAATTCGAACCATTTATGAGAAGAATTAAAAAAATCTTGAATGATGTTTATTAGTTTTATCTTTTAAAAATAATGATATATTAGCTATACAAATCAAGTTAATTGCTTTTTTATGAAAAGACAATACAGGGTATATTTTGTTATTTTGTTTTTTGCAATTGGTTGTAAAAAGAACGCAATAGATAAGCTGGAAGTTAAAAATGAAACTTTTAAAAGTACAACTGATATAGTGAAAACTATAGGTGATACAACTGCTGAAATTTCAAAAAAGAGAAATAGGTATGTTAATAATATTGCTGATATTTCAAAAGACTCAGTTATTGCCTGTAGGTATTTTGAATTAATGTATTCGACAAATGGCGCAAAAACTTGGAAAAATATTAAAACATCATTGATGTTTAAAGATGTAACTTTTACTGATAAAAAGATTCTTGTTGGCATTGATAGTTGGGAAGGAATTCACGAATCGGATTATTCTCGAATACATATTTCAAAAGATTTTGGAAATTCTTGGGAAACAATAACTTTTGATACCAGAAAATTTTTTCCAATGGAAATAATTTCAAATCCAAAGGAGCAACTTTGTGTTCGTACAGCTGAAAATAAAGTCTATAAATTCCAAGGGACTGATTATAAGAAAGATTGGGTGTATGTAAAAACGATACCAGAAACGGAATATACAAGAGATGTAGTTGATTATCCATACGGAATAAATGATGAAAGTGATAACGTGAAGCTTTATAAAAAAAGTAAGGATAAAACGGACACATTGGTATACTTAGATTTATGCAGTGAAGCTAGAGAAATTCTTCAAAAAGATAACATTGTGCATATTTCAGGAACAGGAACAGATAGGAAAACAGGTAAGCAATATGGGTATTATGGGCAGTTAATCCATGATGAAACATTGAAACAATATAAACTTCCTGGCTGGTTCACAAATATTAAAAAAACCAAATTTAATGTATATATCATGTGTGAAAATGGATTGTATATTGTAAAAGATGGAAAAATAAAACAGCTGTATTAAGTTTTGTAGGAAAATAAGACAACTTTGCTTAGCTCTCTTTATTTAAAAATTGTTCTAACACCAATGCGTCAACTTATTTTAGGACGAGACAAAACATAAAAAAGCCTATTTCAAAACGAAATAGGCTTTTCTAGTGACCATGGAGGGATTTGAACCCTCACGCCCTTGCGAGCACCACCCCCTCAAGATGGCGAGTCTACCGTTTCTCCACATGGCCTAAAAGGAAAAAGGTCGAGTAAAATAAATTACCCGACCTTTTGTGACCCGACTGGGGCTCGAACCCAGGACCCCATCATTAAAAGTGATGTGCTCTACCGACTGAGCTATCGAGTCATTGCTTTCAAGAAATTTAATTTGTTAATCACAAAATTTGTGACCCGACTGGGGCTCGAACCCAGGACCCCATCATTAAAAGTGATGTGCTCTACCGACTGAGCTATCGAGTC
>NZ_JBYUVT010000028.1:0-57298 GCF_058135255.1 Flavobacterium sp. LK-23 | reverse complement strand
GAGCCCGATACAATATCGAGCTCATTATTATCAAACTTAATTATAAATTTGTCTAAACTTTTGGGTGCAGTCTATTTTTGAATGGCTTTTTTTATGAGTGAAAATGTCTTATTCTGTTGTTTTAAAAACCTGCAATAGCTTATTAGTATATTTTCTAAAACTATTTTTGTCTTCTAAATTTATTAAAAAATGACACCAGAAGATAGAATGGAAGTAATACGAGACAACAGAGTTGCCCGATTACTGTGGTTTGCAATAGGTTTTTTATGTGCAACAATTATTACTTATTTTATAATGAAACATCATCATTAATTTTTTATCGATTTTATCTAATTAAGAATATAGACTGTAACTTTGACTTAAAGCGAAAACTATGATTAAAAAATGCCTTATTATAATGTTTTAAAAGCTTTTCAAGGCACCATAGCACCTTAAGTAAAATTATTTTTGAATTATTAAAAATACATTTGAAATGACTAGGTTTGAAAAAAGGGAAATGATCAGAAACATTAACATAACTAGGATACTATGGTTTTCAATTGGTTTTTTATGCGCTTTTGTAATAATGTGCTTTTTAAAATCCCGATTATAATCCTTTAAAGCTTCTGATATACCTTATCACAAAATAAAAAACGGCTGTAATGTAGAGCCGTTTTTATATTAATAATCTGAATGTAATTTCTATTTCAACCCTTCCCACTCGGCATAAAACTGAGCTAGAAAAGTTTCCATAAAACGATGTCTTTCTGCAGCGATTTCTTTTCCTTTTTCGGTATTCATTTTGTCTTTAAGCAGTAAAAGCTTTTCGTAAAAATGATTAATGGTTGGAGCATTGTTCTTTTTATACTCCTCTTTTGTCATATTGGTCAACGGCTCAATTTCCGGATTATACAAAGCTCTGTTCTTAAATCCTCCATAATTAAATGCTCTTGCAACACCAATTGCACCAATTGCGTCAAGACGATCAGCATCTTGAACAATATCCAATTCGACAGAAGAAAACTTTCTTTCGAAATTTCCGCCTTTATAAGAGATATTTTCAATGATTTTGACAACATGGGCAATTGTATCCTCAGCAACATTTTCTTTCTCTAAAAACGCTCTTGCTGTTTTTGGCCCGATTGTTTCGTCTCCGTTATGAAATTTACTATCGGCAATATCATGCAATAAAGCACCCAATTGCACCACTGTAAGATCGCACTCTGTTTCTCTGGCAATCAAAATTGCGTTCTTATAAACTCTCTCAATATGAAACCAATCATGTCCGCCTTCGGCATCATTTAGTTTTTCTTTAACAAAAGCAATGGTTTTAATAATCAGTTGTGAATCGCTCATATAGAGGTTTTTACAGTTAATAAAAAATGTTGATTGTCAAAGATTTTAAATCTCCAACAACCAACAAATATATTTTAAAGCAACGATGTTGCGTTTTTAAATTCCAAATTTTTTAAATTCCAATCTAAAATCTAAAATCTAAAATCTAAAATTTTTTAAAGTCTCGCAGGTTCTACCCATTTGAAGATATGTGATTCTTGTGGGATCACAATTCTTTCAGAGATTTTCGCCATACGAGCTGGCAATTTCATTAAGTAATCACGAGCTTTTTCTGCTTCATCAGTCAAATTAGAAATTTTATCAATTTCCCATTTGTTGATTAATTTCTGCATGATTTCAACATAATCGTTTGCAGTGTAAACACCAATACGCTGTGCTGAATCTGAAAACTGTTCAAAAGCTGTACTTATTTTTTGACCAGATTCTCTCAAGAAGTGAGCCGGCATAACAATTTTCTGCTTCATCATGTATTGAAAAGCCAACATCATTTCGCTTGGATCCACTTGGAAAATTCTAGTAACAAATTCGCTATAAGCGTGGTGGTGACGCATTTCATCTCCTGCAATCATTTTACACATTTTAGACAACTTGTTATCGCCAAATTTCTTAGCGATCTGCGCTACTCTATTGTGTGAAACATAAGTTGCTAATTCCTGAAAACTAGTATATACAAAGTTTTTGTATGGGTCAGTTCCAGTTCCAATATCAAAACCGTCGTTGATCAAATGCTGTGTCGTCATTTCGATTTCACGCATATTCACACGACCAGACAAATACAAGTATTTATTTAAAAGATCTCCGTGGCGGTTTTCTTCTCCTGTCCATTGTTTTACCCACTTAGCCCAACCGTTTCCTTGATTTCCTTCTTGCTGATCTATTCCTTCAACATCCATTAACCATGACTCATATGTAGGCAAGGCTTCCTCAGTGATAGTATCACCAACAAGCGTAACCCAGAAATCGTACGGAAGTTCTTTAGCAATCTCGCGTAATTCTTTTACCTCTTCAAAGAAGTTTTCTCCTTGAGAATTTGGTAAGAAATCCGACGGCTGCCAAATTTTTTCCACTGGAATTAAATACTGTTCAACGAAGCTATCCACGTTTTTTTCCAAAAACTGCATTACTTCTAATCTAATGTTTTTTATAGACATTACTTATTATAGATTTGAGTTGTACGTTTTAGCTCGGACTAAAACTTAAACTTGTTTATATTCATTTATTCCTTCTTTAACTGCTTTTTCAGTTATCTCCATTAGCTCTTCAAACTTGTAATCTTTAACAGCCAAAGCTTTATGAGCAGTAAACTTCAGGTGATTTCCTAAACCAACAGGAAAAAAACCAAACTTTACCATTTTCCAAGAATTATTGATGCTTACCGGTACAACATACGCAGATGGTGCATATTTGCATAAAATTTTTAAACCGCTTTGCGCAAATTCTTTTGGTACTCCCGTTTTACTTCTTGTCCCTTCTGGGAAAATAACGGCAGATCTTGTATTTTTTTCGATATATTCAGACAAGCCTTTAATAACGGGTATCGCTTGTTTAGGGTCTTTTCGGTCAATTAAAACAGATCCTCCGTATTTCAAATTAAAAGAAACACTTGGAATTCCGCTTCCTAACTCCTTCTTACTTACAAATTTACAATGAAAACGTCTAAAGTACCAAATCATTGCCACGATATCGTACATACTTTGGTGATTTGCCACAAAAATAATTGGCACACCCTTCGGAACCGTGTCCACGCCCTCAATTGTATATCTTGTCCCGACAAGATTAGTACATTTTAAGAGACAGAAATTTAAATAATCAACACTTTTTTTGTGAGCCTGGTAGCCAAAAACATTTAAACAAATCCACTGAATTGGGTGAAAAACAGCCAAACACAAACCAAATAATAAATAGTAAATTACCGATATGGGATAAGAAATAATTTTTTCCATGCTTCAAAAATTAATGCGCAAAAGTAGTAAATATATTTTTAGACTTATTAAAATTGAAAACAATAACTGTTTTTATGGTTTAATTGTACCTTTGCACTAGAATTTGCAAATTTTTTCTGAATTAAATGAACTTTACTTACCCTAAAAACGAGCGTTTAAAAAGCAAAACGACAATTGGACTACTATTTTCTAATGGAAAATCGGTGTCCAAATATCCGCTTCGTTTGGTTTACCGTCAAGCGGAAGAAAATTCAGAAGAACAAACCAAAATTGGCGTTTCGGTTTCTAAGAAATATTTCAAGAAAGCCGTTGATCGAAATTACTTCAAAAGAGTTTTGAGAGAAACCTATCGTTTGAACAAACATTTACTTTTAGATAATCTGGATCAGCCGTATTCGATAATGCTTTTTTATCAGACCAAAGACCGTTTATCTTACGAAGAAATCAACACCAAAATGATTCAATTGTTTGAAAAATTTGCAGCTCAAATCAATAAACCTCAAGATTCTGATACGAAAACAGAAGCGTAAATTTCAAAACGTAAGATTATTAATCAAGTTAGACAAAAAAATCGTAGTTTTAGCTCTAAATTGAAATTTTATGCGTCAACTTTTCTTTTTATTTGTTTTTTTCTTGATTCTTTCTGGATGTAGTAAATCTTACGAACCAGAAACAAGCGCAATCTCTATTCAATCAGTAAAACTTCCTGCAAAAGCAGAAAGTGTTGCTTATGACAAACAAGCAGATCCATCATCTCCACAACCACCACCGCCAGTTAAAGAAAAAACAGAACAAAAAATCATAAAAGAAGCCACTTTACGATTTGAAACCGATAATTTGGAAAACACTTTCAATCAAATTCAAAAAGCTGTCTCAAGTAACAAAGCTCGAATTATTAACGATTCTGAAGGAAAAGATTATGGAACTGTTTTTAGAAATCTTATTGTAAAAGTACCAAGCCAGAATTTTGACCGTTTTATAAGTGACGTTTCTAAAGGTGTTTCTTACTTTGAGGTCAAAAACATATCTGCCGAAGATGTTACTGAACAATATATTGATCTTACTTCAAGATTAAAAACCAAGAAAAAGCTGGAAGAACGTTATCTAGAAATTTTAAAGAAAGCGAACAAAGTCAGTGAGATTTTAGAAATTGAAGAACAGATTTCAACTATCCGCGAAGAAATTGAAGCCAAAGAAGGACAGCTAAAATATTTGGAAAGCCGTGTTTCTGAAAGCACAATTACAATAGAATTTTATAAAACGATTGCCGAAAAAGAAGGCGTTAAAATATCTTACGGTTCAAAACTTTGGAACGCTGTTAAATCTGGATTCTATACTTTATCTGATTTATTGATTTCACTATTAAGTGCTTGGCCGTTTGTAATATTATTTGTTGTATTTGCCTATTTTATAAGAAGAAGATTAAAAAGAAGAAAAAAAGAATAATCATGTATCCGTATTTCAAAAAGAAATTTATTATACCAGTCGCTGCGGCGGGAATGTTGTTTGTTGGAACCAGTTTTAAAGAAGACTTTTTTGAAATTGCCAAACAAATTGAGATTTTCACCACTTTGTTTAAAGCCGTAAACACCAATTATGTTGACGAAACCAATCCCGGAGATTTGATGGATAAAGCGATCAAAAGTATGCTGGCCAGTCTTGATCCGTATACGGTTTATTTTAACGAACAAGATGTTGTAAACTTTAAAATCAACAATACTGGAGAATATACAGGAATTGGCGCTTTGATTTCGAGAAAAAAAGATCGCTTAATTGTTCGTGAACCTTATAAAAATTATCCTGCCGATAAAGCGGGACTTAAAGCTGGTGACGAAATTATTCAGATTGGCGATGTTCTGATTGCTGATTTTAAAGATGATGCCTCTCAATTATTGAAAGGAACAAAAAACACTAAAATCAACATCAAATACCTTCGTCAAGGAAAACCAAATACTACCGTTTTGGTTTTGGATGAAGTAGATATTAAATCGGTTCCTTTTTACGGAAAAATAGATGATAAAACGGGTTATATTGTTTTAGCGCATTTTAGCAGAAAAGCTTCTGCCGAAGTGAAAGACGCATTGGAAAAACTAAAAGCCGACGGTGCCAAGCAAATTGTTTTGGATTTAAGAGGAAATCCAGGTGGTTTATTAAACGAAGCCATTGATATCTGCAATTTGTTTGTTCCGAAAAATGAAGTAATTGTTACGACTAAATCTAGAATTGAAAAACACAACAACACTTATAAAACACAGAAAGAACCAGTTGATACTGAAATTCCTTTGGCAATTTTAGTAAACGGAAGAAGTGCTTCGGCTTCAGAAATTGTTTCGGGTGCTTTGCAGGATTTGGATCGTGCAGTTGTTTTAGGAAGCAGAAGTTTTGGTAAAGGTTTGGTACAGCGTTCTGTTGATTTAACTTATGGAACCCAATTAAAAGTAACCATTTCAAGATATTATACGCCTTCAGGAAGATGTATTCAGGCTTTGGATTATGCACATAAAGACAAAAATGGCGTAGCGCAAAAAACGGATGCCAAAAACTATAACGCTTTTAAAACTAGAAAAGGCAGAACCGTTTATGATGGCGGAGGAGTTTTACCAGATATAGAATTGGAAGAAGCAAAAACCAGCTCAATTGCTACTGCTTTAATCAAAAATGATGGTGTTTTTGATTATGCAACAACATATTATTACAAAAATCCAAATTTAGGTGATAAGATTCCGACTTTGACCGATGCAGATTATACTGCTTTCAAACAATATCTAAAAACTAACAAAATCACTTTTGACACAGAAACTGAAGTGGCTTTGAAAAATACTTTAGCTGCAGCTAAAAAAGAAAAAATAGACGAGACCATTACTGCCGAATATCAGCAATTGTTAAATGCTTTAGAAAAAAGCGAAACTACTTTACTAGATAAAAACCAAAAAGAGATTAAAAACATGATTTTGGAAGAATTGATTAAAAGATACCAATATCAGGAAGGTTTGTATCAGTATTATTTAAAAAACAATTCTGAAATTAAAAGAGCAGTTAGCGTATTAAATAACCAAACAGAATATAAGACGATTTTAAAAATGTAGTGAATGAAGATAACTCTAGCCTTGATTCTTTTTTCATATTATACAGTAAACGCACAACAAAAACCTGTTGAAACTATTTATTTTGAATTCGACAAGTATGATTTGACAGAAAAGCAAATCAGTGTGGTTTCTAATTTTATAAAAAACATAGACACTTCTAAAGTAGAGTCTATACAGATTTATGGCTATTGTGATGATCGCGGAAATGATGAGTATAACTTTAGATTGTCAAACAATCGGGCCAATACGATTCAGGATCTGTTGATCAAAAAAGGGTTCAATCAAAGTAAAATTGTTATTCTGGAAGGAAAAGGGCGTGTTGTCGTAAAAGCAGATACGATAGAAAATCTGTACGAAACACGTCTCCGAAATCGGCGGGTTGACTTAATTGTGGTTAAAAAGAATAGTTTCGGAAAAGGAATTCACACTTCTTTCAAAGACAAGTTAAAAGTAGGCGATAAAGTTTGTCTGGAATCTATTTTATTTGAAATTGGAAGTGCCAAACTAACTCCTAATTCTAAAAAAGAATTGGATAAAATTGCGACAACGCTTCAAGATCATCGAAACTTAAATTTTGAAATACGCGGACACGTTTGCTGTACACCCGAAATTTACAGCGACGGAATTGATAGAGCTACTAAAGAAAGGAGACTTTCTTGGAATCGTGCCAAAACTGTTTTTCATTATCTAATGTCTAAAAAAGTATCCAAAAGCCGCATGACCTATATTGGATGCGGCAATAGATATCCTTTAGGCCGAGGCGATACTTACGATCGGCGGGTGGAGTTTGTGATTACTAAAATTTAGTTTTTCTAAGATGCTAAGATGCTAAGATTCTAAGTTTTTTTTACTTATTGGAATATTCTAAAAAATCCTTGTGGATTTTTTACTTCATTTTAATCATTCTCGAATCATCTCGATATGCGGAATATCATCTTCTAAATACATTTCGCTTGTTTGAACAAAACCGTGGCTTTCGTAGAATTTCTTCAAATACAATTGTGCTCCAATCGTAATTTTATCTTTTCCAAAATTGGATTGAATTTGAGCTATAGCTTCTCGCATTAATTCGTGTCCCCATTTTTTGTCTCTGTAATTTTGATCTACAACGACTCTTCCGATCGAAGCGTTGTCGAAACTAATCCCCGCATCAAATAAGCGCGAATAGGCCACTATTTTACCTTCAAATTCACCGATAAGATGCAATGCTTTCTTGTCTTTGCCATCAAGGTCTAAATAAACGCAATTTTGTTCGACTACAAAGATCTCACTTCGCAATCTGAGCAAATCATATAACTCATGAACCATTAACGCCTCAAAAGGCTTTATTTTCCATTTTAATTCCATTCTTCTTTGTTTTTGCCACAAAGGCGCGAAGGCGCTAAGTTATATATTTTTTTAGCTGTGCTAAAGTTTCTTATAGAAATCGCAAAGACACAAAGTTATATTTCCTAGAATAAATCTTTGTGTCTTTGCGCCTTTGCTTCTTTGTAACTAACTAGAAAACTACTTTTTCGTCATTACGATTTCCATGCTTTTATATTCAGTTCCGTTTTTTGTATCGTACATTTCCATTTTTCGGGTTTTAGCATCTACGATGGTGTAAACTTCTCTGTACTTTGTATTTTTTGCTGTTACGGGATCGGCCATTTCTCCGTCGTAATCTATACTCTTAGTACTTTCATTATACTTTCCTCTGCCAATCATCATTCCAGTTCCCATATTATCAATAAATGTGGAGACGTATTCTTTGCTCGCGTTATTATAGCCTACTGTTCCTTTACCATCAAATGGCTGTCCCATCATAGTTCCTTTGTAAGTTGCTTCTTGAAAGCGTCCGCCTAAGATCATTTTGATTTCGGCTACACAAGTTTCTTTTTCAGGTTTTGCATTGGCATCCGACCAAAATGTCATATCACAATTCCATGTTCCAACTTCATCGGCCAGTATTTTATGCGGATTTCCAGGTGTTGCATATTCTTGCCAAGCTTTCATCTGCGCTGCAGAATCTAATGGTGCTTCAGCAACTGGTTCTTCCGTTTTAATAGAATCTGTCGCTGTTGTAGGTGTGGCTTCTTCCTTCACTTCTTTTTTACAAGAAATAAAACACAGCGTTATTAGTGCTAAGGTTGCGGTTAATTTTTTCATAACTAATTGTTTTTATGTTTGTTATGAATAAAAGTACGAAATTTTTTGTTTCAGGTTTCAAGTTTCAAGTTTCACGTTGACAAACGGAACGAATTGAACCGCAAAGAAACTTGAAACTTTAAACCTGAAACCTGAAACCTGAAACTTGAAACAAAAAACAAAACTACCTATCGTTTGTCTATTCTGACTGTTTTAATAATGGCTTCAAGTTCTAGCATTAGATCGCGTTCTTGATGTGAGGGTGAATAAGAGAATCCTTCAATAACCAAAACGCGATTAAAAGTTGGGTCTATAATGGCATAATTGATAAATGGTCCAGTCATGAAATCATTTTTCAATTCCCATGTTCCTTTTGTTTCAAAGGCTTCTTTATTGTCCAACATTATTTTTGAGAAATAAGGTGCGTAAGCTTCGCTGGTAATCATTTGTGTATTGGGTTCACGTCCCTGAATGTATTTACCGATTGAATCACGCATTTTGACAATAGCATTTACAACGTCTTTTTTCTTCTTGAAATTATATAGCGGAATCTGGTAAATTAATAAACTGGTATTACCACTGATAATTTCCTTTTTAAGCCAAATGAATTTCTTTTTATGCAACATGTATTCATATCCTGTCGGGATTTGAATATTGATGTGGAATTTGTTTTTTATGATGGCTTTATTTAACAGGGAAGCACTGTTATCTTCTTGAATTTTCTGAATTTCGGCATCGTGAATAATTTTGATTATTTGCGGTGCGTTCAGTTCAAGACTGCATATAATATCGTCTACCGATTTTCCGTAAATGCGAAAGGTATTGTGAGGAAGGGTTGTGCTTCGAATAATTTCGAATTTCTCTGCGTTTGTTTTTTTGACTACAATGATACTTCGGCTGTCGGTAACAAAACCTTCAAGCAATCTCGCAGGATATTGATTAATGGTAAAAAGCGGCTCTTCTTGAGTAAGTCCAAGAACAGGTGAGGCAAATTTATTTCTAATACTATCGCCTACTTCTCCGTACCACAACTGATCATCAATAATGACCGAAATGGTATTGGTCTTTCCAGAAACTGTTTCACTTTGTTTTTCACTTTTGAAACAAGAAGTCAGGAAAAATGGAATTAATAGCAATAAAAAATGGGTTTTATTCATTTTTTTAATTTATGAAATAAAACCCAAATTTAATAAGATTTTTCTATTATCCGTTTATTTTAAGTTTCATTCCCGGTTTAATATCTTCATCTTTAATATCATTCCATTTTTTAATATCAGAAATTGTTACTCCAGGATATTTTTTAGAAATGCTGTATAAAGAATCTCCTTTTTTAACGTAATAATCTTCACTAACGTTTTTAGAAGGTGCTTTTTTCTTGAATGAATCAACCGAGTTTGATGCAATTGCTGTTGAAGCCGGCTCTTCTATAACTATTGCTGCTTTAGAAATAATAAGTGTTTTTCCTAAACCAATGTTATTTGAAGTTAAATCGTTAAGTTCTTTTAACTCCGCAATAGTCGTACCGAATTTCTTTGCAATGCTACCTAAATTGTCTCCAGCTACTACAACATAGTCCACATCGACTGCTGTTTTCTCTTTATTTTCAGCAGCTGCGATTGCTTCTTCTTTTTTATCTACAATTGCATTTGCTTTAATAGCTGATGGCGTTGGCTCTTCCGATTTAATTTTTAAACTTCTGCCAATTGCAACGGCATTTGTTTTTAAATTATTCCATTTTTTAATCTCGCCAATGCTCACATTATATTTAGAAGCGATTGCACCTAAATTATCTCCTTTTCTAACTTTATAAAATTCGAAATCTCCATTATCAATCGCAGCAGGTTTAACTGTTGCAGGTTTTGCTTTTGGAGCATATTTTACAGCTAATCTAGAAGATGTCGATCTAAATTCTGTATTGTGTTTTACGTAAGCATAAATTTGCTCTTCGTTTGATACAAAGGTTGCTACTTTATCTTTCGGAAGTCTGATAAAATGCTGTTCTCCCTGATAAAATGGAACTACTCCCATTTTGTATGACGGATTTAAAAGCTGAATCTGTGATTGTGGCATGTCTAACAAATCGGCAATCTGTTTGAAAGACATTTGATTTTTGATTGCTACAGTATCTGTTTCAAAGTTTTTAACCACAGCTCTTTCCGGATTGATTCCGTGTTCTTTGTGGTATTCAAAAAGGTACATTGTAGCTAAGAAAGCGGGAACGTAACCTTGAGTTTCTTTTGGAAGATAATTACGAATCTCCCAGTATTTTGTTTTTCCTCCAGAACGACGAATTGCTTTAGTAACATTTCCTGGACCTGAGTTGTAAGAGGCTAAAACCAGTTCCCAGTCGCCAAAAATATTGAACATTTTGGTCATGTATTCTGAAGCTGCTGCTGTAGCTTTAAGAGGATCACTTCTTTCGTCGATATAAGAATCGATTTTTAAAGCGTATTGTTTTCCGGTTCCGTACATAAACTGCCAAAGTCCCGTTGCGCCCATTTTAGAAACTGCTTTAGGATTTAAAGCAGATTCTACAACGGCTAAATATTTTATTTCCAAAGGAACGTTTTGTTTGGCAAAAGCATCCTCGAACATTGGGAAATAATATTCTGATAAAGCCATTAATCGAGAAAACGATTTTTTACGGTTCTTAAGAAATGACTTTATTATATTTTCTAAACCTTGATTGTATTCTATCTCAAAAGGTGATTTCTGATTCATCGCCGCCAAACGCTGTTTTAGCAATTCGGTTGGGAGTTCTTCATCAACAGTAACATCTTTGTTAATGGTTTGAATGTCTTTGGTCAGATCATCATAAATATCTAGACTTACCAATTCGTTCATCCAAAGACTGTCTACTTTTGTAGCTAAATGATCTTTCTTGAATGTACTTTTAATAGAATCTAAATATGAAAGCTTAACCTCTGGCTTCAGTTCTACATCTGTCTTTGCCGTTTCCTGTGCACAGACAGCTAAAGAAAAGAAAGCGGAAACCACTAATGATAATTTTTTTACAATCATATAACATTATTTTAAAATTCTGTAATTCAATCTATTACAAGAGTTGTATTTTTGCAAATCTAAGCCCTTTATTGAAGAAAAGTGTTTAAAAAAATGTTAATTGTGATATTTTAGTCTAAAATCGCTGCGATTCCAGGTAAAATTCTTCCTTCTAACATTTCTAGCATTGCCCCGCCACCAGTGGAAACATAGCTCATTTTGTCTTCAAATCCGAACTGTTTTACTGCTGCAACAGAATCTCCACCTCCTACTAAAGAAAATGCTCCATTTTCTGTAGCTTCAGCGATATAATCTCCTAATGCGATTGTTCCTTTAGAGAAAGTTTCCATTTCAAAAACTCCTAATGGACCATTCCAAAGAATTGTTTTTGACTCTAAAATAACTTTTTTGAAGTTCTCTAAAGATTTTGGACCTGCATCTAAACCTTGCCATCCTTCAAGAATTGCAGTTACGTCTACAACCTGAGTATTTGCATTGTTTGAGAAATCGTCTGCAGCAATAACATCAACAGGAATATGTACCTGAACTCCTTTTTCTTTTGCTAATCTTAAAATTTCTAGAGCCAAATCTAATTTGTCATCTTCGCAGATAGACTCACCGATTTTTCCTCCTTGCGCTTTAATGAAAGTAAAAGTCATTCCTCCTCCAATAATCATGTGATCTACTTTATCCAAGATATTTTCGATAACAGTGATTTTAGAAGAAACTTTAGAACCTCCAAGAACAGCAGTTACAGGTTTTTCACTGTTTTTAAGAACTTTATTTAAACTTTCAATTTCTTTTGCCAATAATGTTCCGAAACATTTTTTGTCTTCAAAGAATTGTGCAATAATTGTAGTAGATGCGTGTGCTCTGTGAGCTGTACCAAATGCATCGTTTACATAAATATCTCCAAGAGAAGCTAATTCTTTAGCGAAAGCTACATCTCCTGCCTCTTCTTCAGCGTGGAAACGTAAGTTTTCTAATAAAAGAACTTCGCCTGGTTTTAAATCTTTTGCTGCTGTTTGAGCTGGTTCTCCAACGCAGTTTTCAGCAAATTTTACTTGAACTCCTAAAATATCAGAAGCTGTTTTTAAGATATGTTTTAGAGAGTATTTCTCTTCTGCTCCTTTTGGTCTTCCAAGATGTGACATTAAAATCACACTTCCGCCTTGTGCTAAAATAGCATCAATTGTTGGCTTTGCAGCTTCAATACGTGTTGTATCTGTTACATTAAAATTCTCATCCAATGGCACGTTGAAGTCAACACGGATAATTGCTTTTTTATTTTTAAAATCGAAATCGTTTAAAGTTTTCATCTGCTAATTTTTTTAATTTTTTGAAAGAATAACAAATATAGAACTTTTAATGAAGTCTAAATTTCAAAAATCTAAAAATAATCCATTAATAAAAACGAAAACGTTGTAAATTATGAAAACAAACAAAATAATTCTCAAAGATGATAAAAATTACTTGTCTAATCGTGAACTGGACTTTGTGTACAAGGACAGTTACTGATAGATTGTAAGAAATCGAATCCTATTGTGATGGAATGTGTTCCTGTGTTATACGTTCCAAGTCCATTAAACATTAACTGGTAAGAGTATGCAAAATAGAATTTAGATTTCATAAAACCAGCCATTGGTCCCATTGCCAAAGGTTTAGGAAACTGGTCATTTAAGAAACGGTAAGACACTCCAATCCAATAATAATCTTCGTAACGATTGTAACGTCTGTACTTGAAGTTAAAATCTGTTGTAGAACGCTGGTCATTTGCAAAGTACTGTAAGAAAACCGATGGTTCGTATTCGATACGTCTGTTTTCTCCATCTTTAAAAGTGAATCCAGAATATACCTGAAAGTTCGATAAAAGATCTGGCTCGTTTGTTCTTTCAAGACTAATATTCTTTTTCAATACGTTGTTGGCATTGAAACTAAAATAAAACCCTCTGTTACGATACAGCGCACTAAGATCAAAGTTGTTATTTGATGTACGACGATCGTCTGTTATCCCTCCGTCAGTTCCCGTAAAATTATTGGTTTCTAAACGAAAAGTATTGATGTTATACGAAATACCAAATGAAAGGTATTGTTCTGTACGGTAATCTAAGATCAAGTGGTGCGCAAATGAAACTTTGGCTCCCGTTTGTCTCGTATTACCATTGCTATCATTATACAATGACAAACCAACTCCAGAACGATCTAAAACACGAAAATCTGCATACAATGACTGGTTATCTGGTGCGTCTTTAATTCCGACCCACTGTGTTAAACCATTGGCTCTAATACGGAGATTATCTCCAATACCAGCATAAGCAGGAGAAAGAATAAAAGGGTTATCAGCTAAATACTGGGTAAACACCGGTAGGTTTAACTCTTGGCTGTAACTTGTTGTTACAGCCATGAGTACTAAGGATAAAATAAGCTTTTTCATTGTATTAATATTTTTAGATAACATCATTGGGGCTATAATTTTGTTATCTGTATAAAGTGAAATGTCCAACAAATTCTCTTGGATCTTTCGGATCATTTAATTTAAGAACATACCAGTAATCACCTGTTGGCAATTCGTTTCCATGATATCTACCGTCCCATTTTTCACCTACATGGTATTTCGCAACTACTCTACCATATCTATCATAAATATCGAACGTTAGCTCTTTGTATGCTAATGCACCACAATCTGGACCAATAGTATCATTTTGTCCGTCACCGTTTGGAGTGAAGTAGTTTGGCAGACAGAAGTCATAGAATGTACCCTGAACTGTAATTGTTGCCTCACAACCATTTTTGTCTCTTACGATCACTACATAATCACCCGATTTGTAGATTCTATAGCTATTAGATGATGAGAATGATTCACCATTGAAGCTGTACTCGTAAGGAGCAACTCCTCCAGAAGCTTTAACAACAATTGTGTTGATGTCTTTGCTTTGGTTTGTAACGTCAATTAAACTTACTGGATCAACAGCTGCTACTTCAAAAATTGGAGTTGGCACTTCACATCCGTTAGTATGTCTAGCAACAATGAAGTGGCTTCCTGGAGCAACATTTGTGAAAATGTTACTTGGTTGGAATGTTCCATTATTGTCAAGAGAGTAATCTACCTCTGCAGGGTTTGTGATAGAAGCATCGATTGTTACTACTACCATGTTTGCCTGTGCATTGTTAACACAATCATATGTTACTTCTGCAGTTGGGTTAAGAATTACAGCATTTGGCATATTCTCTACGAAATCTACCGGACAGTTGTTTGCATCTTTCACATACACTGTATGTGCTCCACCTTTAAGGTTTGTAAAGTCAAACACTGTTTGTGTTGCAGTACCTGCAGTAAATGGTCCGTTTGGAGCATCTAAACTTACACTGTAAGGTAAAGTACCTCCTTTAATTTCAATACTAAATGCACCATCTTTATCTCCGTCACAAACTTCTGGTATCATTGAGTTTGGAACCTCAGTTACAACTACAGGTCTTGGTTGTGAGATTGTGAAATCGTACAATACAAAACATCCGTTTTCGTCCTGAGCTATTGCTTGGTAATCACCAGGCGCTAATTTCTCAAATAATACTTTAGTATCAAACTGGTTCAGATTTGGAGAAATTGCATATTTAATGACTCCTGTTCCACCTGAAGCAATTATTTCAAGTTTACCATTATTCTCACCGAAACAAGTAACATCTGTTGGTTTAAATTGAGCTTGTAAAGCTTCTCTTGGTTCTGTAATAACAACCAATTCAGATCTATCATTACAATCCACACTTTCAACTGCTACTCGATATGTTCCAATTGGAAGATCAGCAAATACTCCATTGTCTTGAGCAGGACGAACAATTCCGCCTGTTCCGTTTAACAATGTATAAGAATAATGACCTAAGCCTCCTACTGCTTCTGCAGTAATTACTCCTGTAGCTTCTCCAGTACATTTTACAACTGCGCTTGAAACATCCAGTTTAACATCTAATGGAGTTAATGCATAGATTGTAACTGTATTAGAGACAACACTTCTACATCCTATAGAGTCAAAAACAAAATACTTATAAGAACCTACTGGCACTTCAAATGAAATTGAAGAGGCGAATGAACCTAAAATCGTTTTTCCATCTGCGCTATAAGTATATGGTCCTGTTCCTCCTTCAGCACTTAATGTAAGTTGCGTAGGAACATTACAAGTTTGTGCTCTAGACTCTACTAAAGTAGCTAATACTTTTAGTGGATCTTTTATTTCAACTTCGTCAGTTGTAAATTCACAAGAGAATCCATCTGTTATTGTTACACTATATCTTCCTGCACCTAATCCAGAGAAAATTGGAGAAGAGAATGGTCCTGATGAAATTACAGGATTTTCAGAAAGTATATTTAAAGTATACATATAGTTGCTTCCTTGACCACCTGTTGGAGGGCTCACGGTAACTACACCAGATTTATCTCCAAAACATGGTAACGTTGTAACGTTTGCACTTGCTGTAGCATTAATAGGCAGTGGCACTATTAAAGTCTGACTTGTAGATGCCATACAACCTTTAGCGTCTTTAACGTTTATGGTATAAACACCTGCTGTTAGACCTGGATAGTTTGTCTTACTTGAATAATTTTCTACAACTCTTCCATCTTTTACTAATTCATATTGGTAAGATGTGTTCCAACCTCCTGTTGCACTAACAGAGATTTCACCGTCATTATTACCAGCAATACATGTAATATCTACTTTTGCTGATGTTGCAACTAATGCTTCGTTTGGCTGACTGATCGTAAATAATGTTTCTACTGAACATCTAGGATCACCTACTAAGGTAGCCACAACTTTGTATAAACCAGCGCTCAAATTAGAAACTCTTTGTGGACCTGCTGTTGGTGATTGACCTGAAGCTACTACCGCTGTACTTGGCGACGGACCAGTCACTACATAATCAAATCTACCAGCATCGTCTTTTGGAACTATCTGATGGTCTACAAAAGTTAAATCTACGCTTCCATCAGTAGAATTGAAACAAATTTCTCCATTTACAGCAACTGCTTGAATACTGAATGTATTTGGATCAAACACATTGTGAACTTTCTGTAATAAACAGCCAGTATCTTTATTCAGAACTGTGATGATATATTCACCTATTCCTAAATCTGTAAATACTCCATTTGCATTTGGCGCATTTCCTGGTACAGTAGCACCAGAAGAATAAGCGATTGAATATTCTAAGTTAGTTGGTGTACCACCTGTTGCATCTACTGATACTGTAATGTTTTCTTTAGTAGGACAAGTGATTGCATCATCAACTCTTACATTTACTTTGTCTAAACGGATGAATGGATTAATTACCCAAGTTGTTGGATTGGTACCCTCACAACCATTTTCGTCATAAACTTTTACTACGAAACTTCCACCTGTAAAATCGGTTTGAGTATATACATTTCTTTCTCCTTTGTAAACTCTTACACCATTTTTAATAAACTCATATTCGTACTTATCATAATTTTCAGAACCTCCAGTAACACCAGTTACTGTGATTGTTGCAAAATTGCTAGTGTTACCGCTAGTACATAAGTACTGCACCACAGCTGGATCTTGAACCACAATTGCTTTAGGTCCTTTTACTTCTACATCAATAAAAGCTGGACAACCTCTTCCTGAGAATACTTCAACTCTGTAATCTCCAGCTGCTAATCCTTCAAACAATCCGCTTTCTTGAAGTGGACCGTTGTTGATTCTATATTTGTATATAGGGTTGTCGTTTACTCCTGGAGTAATACTTGCTCTAATTTTACCATCTGTATAACTGAAACATGTCACAGGCGTAGCTTTTGCTTCAAAACCAATAATTTTGGTTGCAGGAGCGATAACTACCATTGTTGAAATTGGACATTTAGTCGTTGTATCAATCACATCGATTGTGTGAGAACCAGAATCTAAACCTGTAAATTCAGCTGTCGTAGTCGTTACTGCTGGTTGTTTGTCAATTGAATAACTGTAATTTCCTGAACCACCAGTTGCTGTAACACTAATTCTTCCGTCACCTTCATCACAACTTGGCCAATCTAAAATTTCAGTTTTCAATTCTAGAGGCTGTAAAATAGTCACTAATGCTGGGAATTTCGTTTCACAACCAAACTTATCGTGTACTGTGATATCGTAAGCTTTTGCTACGTTCACTGTAAATGATTTAGAAATTTGGAATCCTCCACCAATACTATATGTAAATGGACCTACTCCAATAGCAACAGAATCATCTACTACAATTTCATAATTTCCATTACTATCCGCACAATGTGATGTAACTTTTGCTGTAAAGTTACTTGGCAATGGATCAGTTGTAATGTTAACTGTTATTGGTTGAGAGATACATCCGTTTTTATCTTTCGCATATACATACCAGCTAGGCGTAGCAGGGTCTAATACTCTAGTAGCTTCTGGTTCAAATGCACCGTAAGTTGCACCTGCTACAACAAAAGAATAGGTATAATCTCCAGCTCCACCGTGTCCTAGAACTGTAACTACAGCACCAATTTTACAATTAGCATTTACGTTACCTTCTTCTGAAACAGTTACATCGATAGGATCGTTAACTGTAACTTTGAAAGTTGTTGGACAGGTTGTTATATCATCTACTACACTAATCTCATAATCACCTTTTGCTAAGTTAGCTAAAGTAACCTCTGTGTTAGAAGTTGTATGTGGTCCATCAAAAGCAGCACCATCTTTAGTTACTGAATACGTATATGTTCCTTTGAAATCAGACATTGTAAAGACTACTTTTCCGTCGTCTGTACCGATACAAGATTTCGCGAAAGCATCACCTGTAGCTTGGATTTTAACAACGTCTTTGATAGTCAATATATCACTGAATGAACATCCAAAACTATCTGTTACCTCAAATTTGTACTCACCAAATGGCAATCCTGTAAATACTGCAGGAACTGCACTTCCAGTTGTTGAAACTGGAGGATAAAGCGTAGTAGCCGCACCATTGAATTCTATAATTTTAAACTTTAATGCACCTACTCCGTCTGTCGCAGTTACTGTAACAGTACTAGTAGCGTTTGCAGGATTACAAGTAATAGCAGTTGCTAAGAATGCTAAAGCTTTTGGTTTGTTTAATGGAACAATCGGAACTGTTACTGGTGGTGTTTCACAACCATTAGCATCTCTAACTGTATACGTAACCGATAGAACTGAACCGTCATTTGGTACAGAGATACTATTTGTATCATCGTATCCATTTCCGTCAAAATTGTATTGGTATTTTCCTTTACCACCTGTAGCAGTAATTACAATTTCTGTAAATGTATTACAAGCATTATTTGGTGTAATTTCAGGTGTTGCTTTTAATTCATCTGGCTGAATAATTATAATATTAGCCGAAGTAGTCGTACAACCTTTACCATCTGTAACTTGAACCGTATATGTACCTTCAGGTAAATCGGTATAAACACCACTTACATCTCCTGTTGTATTTGTAACTGTTCCAGAAAGCACGTATGAATATGGTTCTACTCCACCAGTTGGTACAACTGTTAAAGTTCCATTGCTGTCAGTCCAACATAACACATCTGTATGCGAGTCTGCAAGAGTAATTGGCTCTGGATCTGTAACCGTTACAGGAATAGTTGTAAATGTACATGGTACGTTACTGTCTGAGATTTCAAAAGTGTAATCTCCTTCAGCAGTTACAAATTCTGTAAAATCACCCGTAGCTGTTTTTGGAGCAGGGAATACTGCAACACCGTCTAAGTACATTTGGTACGTATAATTTTTTA
Source organism: Flavobacterium sp. LK-23 (assembly GCF_058135255.1). Lineage (NCBI taxonomy): Bacteria > Pseudomonadati > Bacteroidota > Flavobacteriia > Flavobacteriales > Flavobacteriaceae > Flavobacterium > Flavobacterium sp. LK-23. The sequence goes on along the minus strand of NZ_JBYUVT010000028.1, from coordinate 38,054 downwards.
CACCACCTTTTACTTCAACAACAATTTTTGCTGCTTCATTACCTACTTCACAATAAAGATCTTTCTCTACTGTTGCTGCAGCTGTTAAGCGCTCTTCGATAATATAATCTCGCTCCGCAGTACATCCGTTATCATCTGTTAAGACGATTTTGTAATTTCCTGCCTTTGTAAATGTTGCAGGACTACTTGTAGCAACTCCATCAACTGTAAATGATTTCACGTTGTTGTAAGTTGTAGCAAGAGCATCAAGATCTACTGTTAAATCAGTACCTACATAACATTGCTGTGCTGGCATATTAAGAACTGGAGCTGCGTCAAGATCAATATCTACTGGAATTGGCGCTGAAACGCAACCATTCGCATCTTTAATATAAACATCCCATAATAGGTTTGTCAAATCTGTATCAACCACCAATGGAACAGAAGACGCTGTAAACGCTACTGGGGCTGGTTGATTTCTTATAACTGCTGCATAAGAATAATTTGGCGTTCCACCTACAATGTTTGTAATTGTAATTGTAGAGTTATCCTCAGAACAATATACATTGCTACCCGTTGCAACAAATACAATCGGAGCAGGCATTGTAATGGTAACATCTGCAGATTTTGAACAATTTGTTGTATTATCTGTTACTGTTACTGTGTAAGTTCCTTCAACAAGACCATCTACTGTAACTACATCACCTGCTATTATAGGAGCATTGTGAAATAATCCAGTTGCACTTGTAACAGCAACTGTGTAACCAGCAGTACTAAAGTCAGAAACTGTGAAAGTTGCCTCTCCGTTGTTATTGGTTCCGTTTATTGTGTTACAGCTTACATTGATTTGTGATGTTTTAACAATATCAATTTTATCTAATTTTTCAATTACATAAGGTCTTTCGATAGAACATCCTCTCTCGTCTGTCACTTTAAACATGTAAGTTCCAGCAAGTAAGTTATCAAATACATTTGAAGTTCCGTTGTCTTTAGTGAATGGAGAAACAATTTCATATTTATCAATTGCATAACCACCTATTACTGTTAAAGTAACTTGTGTTTCTTCATCTGGACATGTTGCTACTATCGTTTGATCAAAATCAATATCGTCTAATTTCGTAAACGGATTAACAATTGTAGAACCATTTGTTTTACAACCATTCTTATCGATTACATAGTAATTTACCGTATGAGGGTTTCCGTCATTTGGAATCGTTACTTTATTTTCTTTCGTATAATTTGCACTTCCATCAAAATTGTATAGATATGGTGCTGTACCTCCCGTTCCAGTAATTGTAACTTCTGCAAGTTCTGGGTCGCTTCCTGAAAGACATCCAAAATCTTTCAGAGCAACATCGGCTCCTAAAGCAACAGTTGGTCCTCCAATAGTATAATCTTTATATAAAGAACATAATCTCTTAGAAGTCACCGTAATTCTATAATCTCCTATCGGAAGATTGCTAAATACGTTATCTGTTTGTACAATACCTAATGGTAGAGGCGCTCCTGATACTAATGCTATTTCGTAAGTATACGGAGGTTCATTATTACCTGCAAGTAAATTTACTGTAATAGTTCCGTTTGAATCACCAAGACAAAGTACATCTGTAGCTACAGCATCAAAAGTAACCGGAGTTCCAGCTGGCAATTCGAATTCTGTTGTAGTAGAACAACCAACATTTGTAAGGTCTGTCATTGTTACTACATACTTACCAGCTTGTAATCCTGTAATTGTATTGCCTACTATAGATACACTTGGGAAACTTGGTAAAATACTATAACCATAATTTCCTGATCCTCCACTTGGTACTAATGTTACTCCACCATTATCATCATTACAATTTGGCAGAACAAGATTTGAAGCTTCAAGTTTTAATGGAGCATCAATTGTTATCTTCTTAACATCTGTACAGTTGTTTTTGTCTTTTATCGTAATTTCATGTTCTCCAGAATGTAAATTTGGTATTGTATACGGGAATGTTCCAGTATACGGTACAAAAACTCCATCGTCAACTTTAATAGAATATCCTGGCATTCCTGCATTAGACAATGTTACTACGATTCCGAAAGTATCTTCGCTAACACATTTATTATCTACATCTAAATTAATTTCTGGACTTGGGTCTTTAGAAATTATCTGACCTAAATCTTTCTCACATCCATTAGCATCTATTACAACAATATTATAGTTTGTAGTAGTTGGAGAATATGGCAACTCTAAAACATTTTCACTTCCAAATGAAGCTGGTGCTGTAGCTGGTGCAGTATAGAAACCATAAGTATAAGGTCCTGTTCCCCCACCTGCGCTAATTGTTACAAAAGCATTTTTATCGCAAGTTGCATTCACCACTTTAGTAATACTAGCATCAAGTGCTGAAGCTGGCTGTTTAATTTGGAATTTCGTTGTTGTAGAACATTTAGTTCCGTCTATTTCTTTTACATAAAGAATATAATTACCTGGCAATAAACCTGTAATAGTTCCTGTGTAAGGAGCTGCAGTGATATCACCAAATTTAGGGCTTAGAATTGGCAGATTAGTTAAGTTATCTCTTACTTCATAATAAATATGAGTAGTTCCTGCGCCTAAATCTTTTACTTCAAAACTTAATTCACCATTTCCTGCATTAAAACATGTTACATCTTTTGGCGTAACGTCTGCCGTAATATCTGAAATCTTAGGTGTAGTATATTCTAAATACGATGGACATCCGTTCGCATCTACAACCATAAAATTATAAGTCGTATTTTGCTCTAAATGAGTAAATGTATAATCTCTATCTGGTATAGAACCTGATGACATACCAAGTCCGTAAATAGAATATGTAAAGTTTGGCACACCTGAACCTAATAACAATTCTAGTTTAACAGAAATTCCATCATCACAAGTTGCACCAATCACTTCAGCACCAAATTCCAAATAAGGAGGCGGTGCTATTCTTAATGCAGTACTCTCATACTTACATCCTTTTGCGTCTACTATATGAATAAAGTAGTCACCAAAATCTAATCCAGGGAAATTATGCTTCACCAACGCATCTGCTGCATTTGCAATATAAGTTGCTTTTACAGTCATCGTATTATCATACAAATAGTATGTAAATGGTGCTGTACCTCCAGAAGCAGCTGTAAGATTTACATCTATACTTCCTGGTTGTGTACTATTACATGTAATACCATTTGCTTTAATTAAAGGAATAATTGGTGCTGGAGCATCAATAACAGCTGTTCCAGAAGCTTCACAACCTTTGCTGTCTCTTACTGTATAAGGATAGCTTCCTGCTGTTAATCCTCCATAAATAAATTTATCTAAGAAAAGTCCCCCGTTAAAACTAAATTTAAATGGTCCTTCTCCTGCTGTTGCCTCAAGTGTTACAGATCCGTCTGCATCTCCATTACAAGTTGGACTTGTTGGAGTATCTTTTACCAGAACCGTTTGAGGATCTTTTAATTCAACTTCTACTGTTTCTTTTACACAGCCATTAGCATCAGTAATTTCAAACTGATAAGTTCCTGCCGCTGTTACTGGATAATCGAAAGATGTTCCTGTAAAAGGTGTTCCTGTAGTTGGGTAAGAGCCTGCATCTATTTTTACTTTATAAGTAAAGTTTGGTTTTCCTCCAGTTACCACTTTAACCTTAATGTTTCCATTTACTGGTGTTACAGCAGCACATGTAAGTTCTTTAGTGATGTCTGCACTAACCGTCATTGCATCGTAAACAGTAATTGGTGCTGTTCCTGTACAACCGTTAGCGTCTTTCACCGTAATCGTATATGTTCCTGCGCCAACAGTAAATATATTAGCTGGACTTGGTGCAACACCTGTATTAATTGTATAAGTATATGGTGCAACACCACCATTACCTGTTGCTTCTATAATAAATGCGTTACCAGAAACTGTACATTGATTGTTTACTTTAACATCAACAGTTGGTGCTAAATCAGTATCGATAGTTACGTCTATCTTAGCTGTACAATTATTAGCATCTTTAACCCAAACATCCCATTCTGTGTTCATTACTGGGCTAAGATCTGCACTTGCAGCATCTTTATAATCAGAATCTGTTGGAGCTACATTGTTTTGTTTAAAAGCATATTTATAATCTAACGTTCCTCCAGTAGCATGTACTGTTACTTTAGACGTTGCTTTGTTACAGTTTGCATTTACATTAGAATCTAAATGTAGAACTAAAGCATCTGTAGGCTGTGTAATTACAACTTTTGTTGCGAAAGTACATAATGTCGTTTCATCTGTAAATACTACATCGTAAGTTCCTTCTCCAAGATTAGTTAAATCGAAAGAAGTAGCAGTCTGATTTGTAGCTGTCAAAACTCCATTAACTGTATAGCTATAAGTAGTTACAAATTTACCTACTGTATATCTAATAGCTCCTGTAGTTTCTTTTGGAATCGCATAACAATAAACATCATTAAGTTTATTTGCTGCTGCAGTAATAGAAACTACTGGTGGAATATTAATGCTAAACTCATCATAACAACCATTTGAAGCTGTTGCTCTGAAAGTATAGTTACCAGGATCAAGATCAGTAAATACTCCTGAAGTAGCTCCAGTAATATTAGTTTGTCCTGAAACAATTGTGTAAGAAGTTACAGCTCCGCTACCCGCAACTAATGTAATTGTTGCGGTACTTTTTCTGCTAGCTACTGGATCACAATAAATTTTTGTTACGTCAACTTTTGCAATCTTAGGCGGATTAAGCGGTGAGATTGTAAGTGTTTTAACAGCAGTTGTACAACCATTACCATCCATGATAGAATATCTAACAGTCTGTGTTTTTGTATTGTCTACAACTTCTAAAGTGTTTGATGGACCATATGATCCTCCATTAAAGCTGTATGAATAAGGAAGTACTCCTCCTGTTCCTGTAACGGTAACATTTTTAGGTTCTTTTGTATTTGTAGTGTTACAAGTAAATGGATCAATACTTGCATCGGCTGTTAATTCAGCTGGTTCTGTTATCGTAACATCTGCCGTAGCCGATTTACAACCTAAAGCATCTTCTACCACAATATCATAGATACCTGCACCTAATCCTGAAGGATTATTTACATTATAAACCTCTGCTGGTGAAGAACCTCTTTTGGTAATCGTATATGTAAATGGCGCTTTTCCAGAAGTAGCTGTTACCAAAATACTTCCTGTTTTTGCTCCATTACATTTTACATCAACTTTAGATGTATTAATTGTTAAAACTGTAGGTTTTAGAGTAACCGTAATATCTGCTGTGTAAGCATAACAAACTGGGTTTGCACTATCACTAACTCTAAATTTATACGTTCCAGCTGCAGTTGCTGTATAAGGGCTTGTTACTGTTGAGTAACCCCCTCCATTGAATGAAACTGCATAAGTACGAGTTCCTGTTCCTCCTGCAGAAGATAAGCTTATTGTTGTGTTTGGTGTACAATTTGTATCTGCAACTACTGATGGAGTAATTGTTAATTGTTCAGCCACTACGTAATTAATAAAATCGATACAACCGAATTTATCTTTTACCGTTAATTTATAAGTTCCAGGCGTTAAATTAAATGTATCAGCCGTTCCAAAATTAGTACCATCCTTACTAAATGTTGCTGGCAATGCATATGTACCTGTAATTTTTACAGAAATTGGAGTTCCTGGGTAACATTGTGCTGCAATAGGATCCATTTTTGGAAGATCCTCTGTTCCAACAGAAACTGTTTTCTTAACAGCACAATTATTTGCATCTTTAACGTATACATCTATACTTGTTGTAAGAACTGATGTGTCTACTGTTAAAGTTGATCCGTAAGGTGTTGATGGACCTGTTGAACCACTTGCTGCAAATGCATAAGAATAGTTGCCTGTTCCACCCTGTAAATTTGAAATTGTTATTGTTGTAAATTTATTATTACAGCTAATTTTTGAAGCAGCAACATCAAAAGTAATTGGAGTAGCTGCACCAACGGTTACTTGTTTGCTATCAGAAATACAACCTGTTGCTCTATCTGTAGCCACGAAAGTATACGTCCCAGGTGCTAAATTTGTATAGGTAACTTTATTACCATTAACATTTGGCGTACCTGTATTAGGCGTAAAAGTATAAGTAAAATTACCCGTACTGCTTACATCTGAAACAGTAAATGTAGCGGTACCGTTTTTAGAACCCGCACATAATTCATCTGTTTTTTGAACATCAGCTTTAATTTTAACCCCATCAGCAATAGTTTTTGATCCTGTAGCTGTACAACCTCTTGCATCTGTTACTTTAAATTCATAGTAGCCTGCTGTTAGACCAGTAAATGTAGCTGTGTTTCCAGTTTGCGCTGCTGGCATAACTGGTCCAGCAGTAACTTCGTATGTATACGGAGCAATGCCTCCATTTGCTGTTAATGTAAGACTTGTTGTTGTACTTCCTGCATTACACGTAATTGCAGCAGGATTAGAAATTGTAATTCCTGTTGGCGGGTTAAATGCCGGAACTTTAACTTCACCTTCTGCTGTACATCCATTTCCATCTTTTACATAGAATTTAATAGTTTGCTCAGCATTTGTTAAGGTAACTGTCTTAGTCGTTACACCATTATAATTTGTACCACCATCAAAGTTGTACGTATAGTTACCTGCACCTCCTGCCCCAACAATTGTAATTACTGTTGTAGAGCTACACGTAGTGTTAGCAGGGAAGCTACCAGAAACTTTAACCTCTGTTGGGTTAGTTAATATAACATCGTAAATAGGTGAAAGACATCCTTTACCATCTTTTACTTGATATTTATACGTTTTTGTATTTGTTGCACCAACAAATGCATTTAAGTTAGAATGTGTTGCAGAAGTGGTAAAATTACCTCCGTCAAAACTAAATTCGTATGGTCCACCATTTCCGCCAGCTGGTATAACTGTAAAACTTCCGTTATTACCGTTATAACATTTAGGGTTTATTGGCGTAGTAGATCCTGTTGGTTCCAGTTTAGCATCTACAGTTACTGCAGTTGTTAAAGCAGGACATCCTTTAGAATCTGTAACTCTAAATACATATGATCCAGTTGCAGACGCTGGGTAAATATTAGATCCTATCGCTACAAAAGGAGCTCCATTAACCGATACTTCATAAGTATAGCCCGGTGTTCCGTTTTGAGCTGTAATTGTAATCTGCGCGTTTGGCGAATTTGTACAATCTAATGGTTTTGTTACCTCTGCGTATGCTGTAACTTGTGTTCCTATCGCAATATTTGTAAGTGGCGTAGCGTTACAGCCATTTGCATCTCTAACGTAGATTGTATAATTACCTGAACCTAAATTCTCGAATTTTTCTGAATCCTGATAATTCACACCATCTAAACTGTAATGGTAAGGTGCTTTTCCGCCACTAACACTTACAACCAAAGTTGCTTTGTTTCCAGCATCATAACAAAGATCTGAACTAGGATCTAAAGTCGCTGTAGGAGGTACTGCTCCCACAACAGTTACCTTATCAGAAGCTGCTGAAGAACAATCTCCAGAATCTTTTACTACCACTACAAAGTCACCTGTAGTAGTTACTGGTAGGTTGAAAGTATCTTCAGTCTGGAATGCTATTACAATTGTTCCATCTGGACGTTCTAACTGATATTTATAATTTGGTTTTCCGCCTTTTGCAGAAGCCTTAATTACAGCACCATCTATACAAGTTGGCTGAGTCGTTACAGTAGCCAATGCAGTAACAGCTTCTGGAGCAGTTACACTTCTTGAATAACTTGTAGAACAATTTCCAGCAGTATCATACTGAACAACTACTGTATAATTTCCTGCAGCTAACTTATCTAAAACTAGAGGAGAAGCACTTGAATTTTGTAAACCTCCACCGTTTACTGTATAATAATATCCTGTTGCAGGATTAAAGTTACTAACTGGAATTGTAATTATTCCGTCAGCTTTATCAATACAAGTCAAGTTATCAACAATTGGCGTATCGGCTTTAAAGCCTTTGTTATCCTCTATGATAACTGTAAATTCTTTCTCTGCATCACAACTTGCAGGAATCTGGCGTACCCAGATATCATCAATCAATACATCGTTACCATTAAATTCGTTACTATAAGATCTAATGACAAAACTTAAATTAGTGTATGCTCCAGGATTTAATGATAATTCTTTGTATTCCCATTGCTCGCTTTTTGGAACTACCCAAGGATTTGAAGTATCTGTTGTTGCAACAATCGTTTCTGTACCTCCAACTCCATTCAAGTTATTAATTAATTGAATAGTTAATTTTGGATCAGCGTGAGAAGTTGATGTTTTAACAATAAGGTTTTCTGCCCATAGTGAAATAATTACGGGTTGATTTACAATAACATCTCGAATTGGCTTACTATATAAGATTCCTCCAATACCTGCTGTACCTCCAACGTTCACACATAAAAATCTTCCTAACGGACTAGTAGGCACTGTATGATCTTTAGCTACTATCCAAGAATCACTAAATCTAGTTCTAATTGAACTTGCTACTGCATATTCACCATCATTTATCCATTCATCTCTATTACATTTATAATCTGGAGCTAAATGTGTTGATGTCTCATCTTCAAAACAATAACCTGGGTTAATTCCTGGTGTTGTTGTATATGAACCAAGACCAAAATCCTCTCTTAATAAGTTACTATAAGTAGGAACTTTGGTTACTGTATATTTAACTTTTATTTTATGATTTCCTGCTGGAACATTTGTAAATACGTTATTTGTTATTGGTGTATTAGGTGTTCCATCAATATAATATTCGTAAGTATAATTTGTGTTTTGAGGATTTCTTACCGTTATGGTTGTAGAAGCCTTACCATCACAACTATAAACTGTAATAGGATCATCAATTGTCGGATCTGTTGGTTTAGGATCTAAAATAATCTTATCTGTTATTGTAAAAATACATCCTGCATTATCTTTAACTCTTAAAGTATAACCGGTAGTATTTGGCATAACATCTGCCTCATTTACATTTACCCAACCTTTACCATCACCAAAATCGTATTGGTATGGAGGAGTTCCTCCCTCAACATTGTTAATTCTTAATTTTCCTCCTTGATTATCACCATTTCCATCTGGCAAAGTACAGCCTGCTAATGCTGCTACACCTCCAGATGCAGTAAGTGCAGAAGTTGGACCTGTAATAGTTACATCAATTGGATCACTAAAACAATCTTTTCTTTGTTGTACATTGTTTATTGTATAAGTAACACTATATCTAACAATAACTTTATAAACGCCTGGATTCAAATTAAGGAAAGTAGTATTTCCAGAATAACTAAGTCCATTGTCAATACTATAAGCCATAATGTTCCCATTAGGCACAATATTTTCGATTCTAATAGAAGACGTACCATCATAACAAGCACTACTTGTATGATTCACATCAAAAGTAGGTTTTGAAACTTCTGGAATAGTAATAGAAGTTGTTGCAGAACAACCAGCATCGTCAACGACTCTAATCTCGTATGTTTTTGCTTCTGTAATAATAACCGGATTGGTATCAACACGTGTTGGAGATCCGTTTATAAAATAAGCATAAGGTGCTTTTCCTCCTGATGCTGATAATAATAGTTTACCATCACTACAAGCTGTAAAAGGTTCTTGCAAAGTTGCAAATGCTTTTAACTGGCTTGAAGGCGCTTTTATTTCAAAATAATAAGACACATCACATTTTGGCGCTAGAGTCTGGTTTATAGGACTGCTTGTAACTCTGATATAATAGTTTTTACCATAAGTTCCGTAGCTTAAAGATGAGAAACTATAATCTAAAGCTGTAACAGGACCATCTTGTTTTTCAATTTGTCCAGTTGCCTGATTATAAAGATAAATATAATATGGTCCTTCAAAATTTTTGATTCCAACACTTGCACTTCCTAAATCAGTTGGACAGATCGGATCTGTTTTCTTACCATCTAATGTTAGGTTTAATCTTCTGATTAAAATATTAGGGATTTTGAAAATACATGGGTTTGTAGTTACCCCTTTTTGTCTAATATAAATGGTATACGAATCTGGATTGTAAATAGGGAAAGTATTGCTGTCTTGCCATTCCCAATCTTGAATAGTCGCAGTTGGACTTGTTTTAATTGCATACTGGTATCCTGCAGGAACGTCACGTACTGTAATACTTCCATTGCTACCACAAAGCAGATCAACATGTTCTTCTGTTGGTGCTAATGGATTAGTGAAAACATTAAAGTAAAAACGGTTGAAACAGCTACCAGAATAATTAATTGTCAAACGGTATTGTCCAGCATCTTTTGCAGTAAAATCAGGACCAGTACTTACTTGTATCCATTTACAATCTGTACTTTCGTTAGCACAATTTTCGTTCGTTACTGCTTTACAGCTACTTGTGTCAAGCCTTTCCCAAACAATATTAGAACTATCATTAATTCCTGTCTTAATTAGCCTTGACGCATTTGCTCCACACAAAAATATTTTTGGCAATTCTTTACCGTCATTAGGACAAATTACAATTTGATCTGCAACATCCAATACTGGATTCTTAGCAGTTTGACCAAATCTTTCAACAGTAAATTTCTCAAAAATAGATCTACATGGTGCTGGTGCTTCATTGTAAACATAATAAGTTCCAGGATCTTTAACTGTAAGAGTCTGTCCTGTTCCTATTTTTTTTGTTTTTTCTTTGTCGCTATACCAAGTATATGTTGAGTAACCATTTGCGGCAGTAATATCCAACGTCTCTGTACACAAAGTACGCTTTCTATCATATTGACAACCTTCAACACCTACTAAGAAGTTGGTTGCTTTTGGTACCAAAATACATCCTGTATTTGTATCCACACTCGGGTCATCCGATATTGTGAAAGAAGTATTTTGAGAACCTTTATATGTAGCGTACGCAGAGTTATCGATACTGTTTGAACAAGCTTCATCAAGCATTGTACAATCAGGAATTACCTGTACTTTAAATTTTATTGTTTTTTCAGTTAAACCTACTTTAACGATATCACTACGAACATCAAAAACAATACTTCTTGTAGCAGGATTCCAGCTTTTTACTGTTACACCATCAGGTAATGGCAATAAATCTGTTGGATAATTAAAGATAATATTGATAGGCAATTGATCACGAATTGTAAAAGAAGTCGCATCATCATTACCTGTATTTTTAAAACCAATTTCGTAATTTAATTGCTGACCTAATGTTACCGTTTGCCCTCCAATATTATCTCCGTTCGAGTTTTTAACAATTTTTGTAAGTACAATTTTAGGTTCAATAATTTCAACCGATATGGCAGTAAAGAACATAAAGTATGAATCCTGCGAAGTATTAATTCTTAGCGTCGCACTCGTCTCATTATTTTGAATGATATTATTGCCGTCATTTAAAACTTTAACCACTCCGGCATCATAACCCAATGTATTTTTACTGGCCGGATTACGATTGGTCATAATTGCATCACCGTCTGTAATTGTACTATTAAAAAAGTTAGGCTTTGCAGGAGTTCCTGCGTTACCTCTAGAAGGAGGAACAGCTGGCGTAATTGGCCTAGCTAATGAAGATACATCTCCCCATAGAGTAGATTTTCCACCTTTAAATTGTAGTCCGTCACCCTCTAAAGGATTATCCCCCTCTAAGGCACTAAATCCTAATTTTACATTTACATTTCCTTCAGGATTCGTTGTAAAGCCACTAATTGGAATATCCAAAGGAGGATCAGTACTTCTAATCATACTGAAACCATCAAAACTAGTAATATATTTACTTGGCAGTTTTGGATCTTTATAAATTACGTAAATACTCCATCCCGCAGAGTTTCCACCTCCAGGATTAAGTGACCCTTGAGAACAAACTAAATCTGCTATAGTATATAGACCTGGACCAGCAGCCTTAACTTCTGCCGTAATTTCTTTAAAACAAGCATAAGGCTTTGAAAGATAGGCATTGTTTACTCCTGATGCTCCTTCATCCCAAATTATACTTCCTGTTATATCCTTATAAGCGCTAGTGCCCGTTTTTAATTTAACCTTATTAATATTGTTTCTATCAGAGCCTTGATAAGTTCCTGACCAATATAAAGCGGCATAAGCAATTTCGTAACAATCTTTACTGGCATCTGGAATAACCAATGTTGCCGAACTAGAATTGAAAGTTGCTGCATCATTGTCTATGTCGATATACTTCATATCCAAGTTATCGTTCGCCGTAGTACCGGTACCTTGAGAATCGAAAGCATTATTTGGACGGTTGTTTCTTCCACCTCCATCTCTATTTAAGATATTGTTTCCAATAACTAAAATATCTCCTTTTAAACTGGTATTATACCTTGGATCGAAATTCTTTCTTAACTGACCGTAAGAAGAAATACCGAGCAAGAGAAATACAGCTGCAATAAATACTTTAAAAATAGTAGGTTTTTTCATAGTCTTCATTTTGTTGTGGCCTTTTTTTAATTTTTTAAGGGGCATTAAAAAATAAATCATAGCATTCTTAACATTTTATTTATGTCCTTCTGAAACCTCAGAAGGACTAACTTATCTATATATATTTCTATTAATTCTCAATTTTTACGACAGCCATTCTACCGTTGTATGGCTTGCTCCCTTTCGCTTCCAAAGCTTTTGTCGCTTCTTGTAGACCGTCGTATTTTTCATAATAGATGTAATATTTACTTGTTGTCACATTATAAAAGAAATTCACATCTGTAAGTCCCGCAGCTACTGCTTTCGTTAAAAACTCATCTCGTTTCTGCACACTGTTATGTACGGCAAGAATCAAGTAATATCCACTATCAGAGTTTTTAATATTTTTAATAATCTGCATGTTTGACTGCTCTTCACCAAAATCAAAATCATTTGCTTTCAGTGGTGTGCTGCTTACTTTTGTTGTCTCTTTTATTCGTTTAAGAGCGGCAACGTCCTGGGCATATCTTCCTTCATCATTCTCATAAGCTGCACGTTTAATTCTACGTTTACGCTCAACTTCTGTGTCTGTTTTAATACGCTCCAACTCGGCAATTAATGCTGCACCTTCTCGTTCCATTTTTAACTGAGCCGCTTTCAATTCGTTTATCTTTTCAAGATAAGCTTTATTCAAAGGATCATCTTTAGGGAACTTTTTACTTCTTTCGTTATAAAGATTTGTCAACTTCGCAATTTCATTTTTCATGCTGTTGTTTGCATCAGCAATCTGAACTTTTAATGCTTCAATCTGACTGTTTTCTGCCGCTACACTCTTGAATGGTTTTGGCTCTTTATAAATACCTTTTTCACTTAAATCATTCTCCTCTTTTAAATCGTTTAAGTCTTTTTGCTTATTCGCAACAGTTGCTTTAAACTGATCTAATAAATCTGTTTGTACTTTACTTGTACTTTCTACAGACTGAGTCAAGTTTTCAATACTTTTTCCAGTATCATCTTTCGCTTTCGCTGCTAGTGCCGCCGCTGCTGCATCTGCCTTAGCTTTGTCCGCCGCTAATTTTGCCTGACGCTCTTCTTCTTCTCTTAACAGTCTAGTTTCTTCTTCCGCTTTCAATTTTTCTGTTGCTTCTGCATCAGCTTTTGCTTTTGCATCTGCAAGAAGTTTAGCTTGAAGAGCTTCCATATCAGCTTTTGCTTTCGCATCTGCAGCTAGTTTTGCTTGAAGAGCCTCAGCATCTGCTTTTGCTTTCGCATCTGCAGCTAGTTTTGCTTGAAGAGCTTCAGCATCTGCTTTTGCTTTCGCATCTGCAGCTAATTTCGCTTGAAGAGCCTCAGCATCTGCTTTTGCTTTTGCATCTGCAGCTAATTTCGCTTGAAGAGCTTCAGCATCTGCTTTTGCTTTCGCATCTGCGGCTAATTTCGCTTGGCGAGCTTGTTCTTCAACTCTCGCTTTTTCCTCAGCAGCTTGTTGTACTTTTAGTGCTTCAGCATCGGCTTTTGCTTTTGCATCCGCAGCCAATTTCGCTTGACGTGCCTCTTCCTCTTCTTGTAATTTTTTAGCTTCTGCTTCTGCTTTCGCTTTTGCCGTTGCTTCTGCGTCTGCTTTTACTTTTGCATCAGCTAATAGTTTTGCCTGAAGAGCTTCCATATCGGCTTTTGCTTTTGCATCTGCTGCCAATTTCGCTTGACGAGCTTCTTCTTCTACTCTTGCTTTTTCTTCAGCTACTTGTTTAGCTTGTAATGCTTCTGCATCGGCTTTCGCTTTTGCTTCCGCTGCTAATCTTGCTTTCTCTGCTTCAGCATCCGCTTTTGCTTTTGCGTCAGCGGCTAATTTTGCTTGACGAGCTTCTTCTTCTACTCTTGCTTTTTCTTCAGCAACTTGTTTAGCTTGTAATGCTTCTGCATCGGCTTTCGCTTTTGCTTCAGCTGCTAATCTTGCTTTTTCTGCTTCGGCGTCAGCCTTTGCTTTTGCCTCTGCTGCCAATCTCGCTTTTTCAGCTTCTGCATCTGCTTTCGCTTTTGCATCTGCTGCTAATTTCGCTTGACGAGCATTTTCTTCATCTTGTAATTTTTTCGCTTCAGCTTCAGCTTTTGCTTTTGCCGTTGCTTCGGCATCTGCTTTCACTCTAGCATCTGCAATTAATTTAGCTTGTAAAGCTTCCATATCGGCTTTAGCTTTTGCATCAGCTGCTAATCTTGCTTTCTCTGCTTCGGCGTCAGCTTGTGCTTTTGCTTCTGCAGCCAATCTAACTTTTTCAGCTTCAGCATCGGCTTTTGCTTTTGCGTCAGCTTCTAATTTCGCTTTTGCAGCAGCTTCGGCATCAGCTTTCGCTTTTGCATCTGCTACAAGTTTTGCCTGAAGTGCTTCAGCATCGGCCTTCGCTTTTGCTTCTGCCGCCAATTGTGCTTGGCGTGCATCTTCAGCTTGTTTTATTTTCAGCGCTTCTGCATCAGCTTTTGCTTTTGCTTCTGCGGCAATAAGTGCTTGTCTTGCTTCTTCATCTGCTTTTGCTTTTGCATCTGCAGCTAATTTTTCTTTAAGTGCAGCTTCTTCAGCAGCTTTTGCTTTTTGATCAGCAGCCAGTTTCGCTTTATTTGCTGCATCGATAGAAACTTTAGTTTTAGCCTCTGCAGCTGCTTTTGCTTTTGCTTCTGCAGCTAATCTTGCTTGTAATGCATCTGAGTCTGCTTTTGCTTTAGCATCTGCTGCTAAAATTGATTGCATATCTGCAGCTTCAGCTTTTGCTTTAGCATCTGCTTTACGTTTTGCTTCGGCAGCATCTGCTTTAGCTTTATTGTCTGCAATTAATTTCAATCTTGCTGCTTCAGCATCGGCTTTTGCTTTCTCTGCCGCTGCCAATCTAGCTTGTCTTGCTGCCTCAGCATCTGCTTTTACTTTTTCAGCTGCGGCTAATCTTGCTTTTGCTGCCGCTTCTGCATCTGCTCTTGCTTTATCAGCAGCCAATTGTGCCGCTGTTTTCTGTGGCGCTGGAGCTGTTTTTGCAGCTTCTGCTTTTGCTTTAGCCGCCGCTTCTGCATCTGCTTTTGCTTTGGCATCTGCAGCCAATTTCAATTTCATTGCTTCAGCATCTGCTTGAGCTTTATCAGCAGCTAATTGTGCCGCTGTTTTTTGTTCTGCTTGAACTGATTTTCCAGCTTCAGCTTTTGCTTTTGCTGCTGCCTCTGCATCTGCTTTCGCTTTGGCATCTGCAGCCAATTTCAGTTTCATTGCCTCTGCATCAGCTTTGGCTTTGTCAGCAGCCAATTGAGCTTGCGTTTTTTGAGCAGCTGTTGCTGTTGGTTTATTTGCTGCCGCTTGTGCTCTCGCTGCTGCTGCTGCATCTACTCTAGCTTTGTTGTCTGCAGCTAATTTTATTCTACGCTCTTCTGCATCTGCTCTTGCTTTATCAGCAGCTAACTGAGCTTGTGTTTTTTGTGTTGTAGCAACGGCTCTATTTGCTGTTGCAGTTTGTGCTCTCGCTGCGGCTGCGGCATCTGCTTTTGCTTTTGCCTCTGCAGCTAATCTTATTTTAACAGCTTCAGCATCTGCTTTAGCTTTATTGTCTGCTTCTAATTTTGCTTTTGCTGCAGCTTCAGCGTCGGCTCTCACCTTTTCTGCTGCTGCTAGTCTTGCTTGTTTTGCTTCAGCATCTGCTTTTGCTTTTGCTTCTGCAGCTAATCTATTCTTTTCTGCAATTTCAGTTCTGTTAACCTGAGTTGCTTCTGACTTTGGTTTAGCTGGTACCGATTTTGGTTTTGAAGGATCAATTAACGAACCTTCATCATCATCTCCGTAATAGTAATTTCTATTTTTGAATTTGTAGGCAATGGCGAATTCATGAGAACCACCTAAATTAGAGAAATTGCCCATTCCTCTTTCGTAATTGTATTCTATAGCAATACTTGGAGAAATATTAACCCCAAGTCCTGCCGAAACTCCATATAATGTGTTATATCCTACTTGTGCCCAAACTCCTTGTTGAAGTGCTAGCATTCCTAGACCAGAAATAACTGTTTTATCTTTTTTAATTTCTGTTCTAACTAATCCAGAGAATTTACTTCTATCAAAAAAGCCATAACTGTCAATATATCCAGTATACATGGCGTGCAATTGAATGGCTCTTTCTGGATCTTCTTTTACCATTCCAGATCCGAAATTATAAAGTACTAAATTGTTAATAGCCAATCCGAAATCTAAAAAAGCAGTACCATAATTAATCCCAGGATTTACAGTTAAAAGTGTGCTTTTTGGAAAATCTCCGGTTAAAATCGTTGAATCATCTGATATAATTTTTCCTGTATTTAGTCCGCTTTGATAAATACCTGCATTTAAACCAAAAGTCAAGTTACTATCTTCTTCTAAAACGATGTTATGAGCGAAATTGGCAACTCCGCCAAAAACAGTCATAAGCCCGTAATTTTGTTGAAATAACCCCACTGCAAATGCTTCGTTTTCTCTAAAACGACCAGAATAATTTGCCAAATACGTCTGCGGAGCATTCTCAAATTGTACCCACTGCCTTTTGTTATAGAAACTTACATATGGATTTGATTCTCTAACAAAACTGAATGTCGGGTTAATTAAATATCTATTAAACTTCAAAGAATTTCTAATAGGTAATGAAAACGAAACAACTCCATCCTCACTTGCGTTTTGAGAATAGAGTACATTAGATAAAGCGTAAAATAACGTGATGAATAGTAAAAGTTTCTTCATATTATTTTATAACAGTTATTGATCCTTTTTTTTCACCTGTGTCGGATTGAATGACATAGTAATAAACGGGATTTACATTCTTAAAATCTACATTGTTTTGAGGCCAATCGCCTTGGTAATTCACTACATCCAAAACCATATCTCCGTTTGAACTAATGATCATTACCTTTGTATTTGCATTTTTATATTCGTCTGGAATATTCCAGTACGGATTCATACCACTTAATTTGATAATGTTTGGAATAACACTTGATGGACCTGAATCGCCATTTATCTTAAATGTAAATTCTTTGCTAGAAACACATCCAGATGCCAAAGAAACCTTAGCTTTATAATTACCTTTAACAGCTACAACATAAGATCTTGTTGTTTCGTTAGGAATTAAGTTATCGTTTAAATACCATTCGTAAGTTGCGTCTGCCGCATCTGTAGTAATCGTAACTGTTACTGTTTCTCCTTCGCTTAATTTATATCCATCCTCAGCATCAATACTTGCGTCGAAACTATTGCTTTTCAAATCGATAGTTCCAGTTGCTTTACATCCGCCAAAATCGACTTCAACAGAATACACTCCAGATTCGTTTGTAGAGTAAGTACGGTTAGTGGCACCAGCTATCAAGACTCCATCCTTTTTCCAAGCATAGCTGTTTCCAGAAGTTGCAGTTAAAATAGTACCTGTTCCACTAGCACAAAACGGGTTTCCTAAACTTGAATTAATTGTCACGTTAGATCCACTAGAAGAAGAAACAACATTAACACGATTAGAACTAAAGTTAACATCAGAGCATTGACCATAATCGATCTCTGCATAATATTTCCCAGTACTATTAATAACGATATCTTTAGAAGATTGTCCTGCAATAAGAACATCGTCTTTGTACCATTTGTATTTAATATTAGAAATATTGATTGGAGAAGGAGTCTCTGCACTAACAGAAAGGGTTAAACTACCACCAGCGCATAACATCGCTGTATCAGTCTTACCATTGATAAAGAAAGATGATTCGTATGGTTTGAAGTATGCAGGAAATGCAGTATTTCCTAAAGAATTTCTAAATCTTGAACTCGTAACGCCTGTTGAACTTTTTACTCTAAGACTATAGGTATCAGAACCAACTAAATTTGTAGGCACTGCATATTTAATTGTTTTTTGAGTTGCAGAAACATCAACCGTTTGAAGCAAAGTTGTGGCAACAGGGGTAGTAAAATTTCCCGCAGCGTCTGAAAGCTCCACTACGAAGGTAGTACCTGCGGGAAAATCTATATAACTAAAAGAAGCATAAAACTCGTTGAACGAATTACCAGCACAAAGTTTTTCTAACCCATCAAAGGTTTGAGGCGCTATAGTTTGGGCATAGGCATTCGATCTAGCAAATAGTAAAATGCTAAATAATATTAAAACTTTAAAAAAAGATAAAGTAATTTTTTGAATCATATAGTGCGTGTTCTTGCTAGATCTATACGCTCAAAAAACAAGATATCTATGAATGTTTCTGAGAAATCGTACTTGTAGTTTTCAATCACTTCTTTTGCAAGAACTGAAGTAGCCGCAAGTGTAGAATTCTCTTCACAATCGTTAGATAATGTATTTGACTCAGCCGCTATAGTAAGGCTGTCCTTGGGGTTGGACATCCCTACTATAAACTGATTAAAATTGCTGTTTTCAATAACAGCACTATTATTACTGTTCTTTTGGTTATTACAAGCCAAAGTTAAACTGTGCTCAGAACCAGCAGCCTTTGTAGGTTGTTCTGCTGTATTCTGTGCATATAGAGTTAACGAAATAGGCGAAACCAAAAATATTATATATAAAAAATATTTTTTCGTAGATACCATTATGTTTTGATCTTTATTTAGGCCCTTTAGACGATACATAAATTGTGTCTGGGGACTTAATTAATAAAATTTACGCGTGGGAAATAAAAATCGAAACTATTTATCTATTACCGCTAGAAGCTGTGATTTTTCCTAATTGTAATCTAAAATCTGGTTTTTTTGGATTGAACATATCAATGAATGTTTCTTTGTTGTCACTTTGTGACATTACATTAAAGAAAACACTGTTTCCATACCAGCTTTCTAGATCTTCATTGTTAGAATTGTACTCTGTAAAGATGTTTCCATTACATAAGTTGAAGTACATTTCCTCAAATTTGATTTTTTTAAGGTTGGCATCATTGATTTCTGTTTTGCTATCTAATAATACAGCAGGGTTAAATCCAGAGATTACACTTCTTTTCATTTCAAGAGAAGCATTCTCTGCTACATAAACAGCCTCTTTTACTAAACCTGCTTGAATGTCAGCTTTAATGTTTTCGCTGTCGTTAACCATTGTAATATTACTAGCAACAACTAAAGTTTGTTTTTTAGTGAAGTCTGTTTCACTTTTCTTCTCATAAGATTTAACCTCCATACAACGAGATCCGTCTTTAGTACTTGAGAAGTAAGAAGATCTAACTGCTAAAGAGTTGAAGAAACGACATTGAACTCCTTGAGAAAATTTAAAGTCGTCGTTAACTGATTTATAAGATACGAATTTTGTAGCATTTAAGTCACCACCTAAGATCCCGAAAGAATCTCCTCCAGCGTAACTTACCATAATGTTTTCAAGAACAGTTTTGTTTCCAACAGCTGCAAGAGTCAATCCGTTGAAAGTATCTAAACCTTTTACTTTTTTACCAGCAAACTCGATTCTAACGAATCTTAAAACTCCAGAGTTTGAAGCTACATTATCACCACCGTAAGTAGTCATTGTAGGATCTAAGTCTAGGTTATAAGAACCAACATTTCCGAATTTGTTAATTGGTGCATCTCCAAGGATTACAATTCCACCCCAATCTCCAGCTTTTTTCATGCTGCGGTTTGAAGTAAATACAATTGGATCTGTTTCTAAACCATCAGCCACTAATTGTGCACCTTTTGTAACTACCAATGTTCCTTTTGTTTCGAAATCACCAATAATTACAGTTCCAGGTTCGATAGTTAAAACAGCATTGTTTGTAACATAAACGTTTCCTTGTAGAACGTAGATATTTCTTTTTAGCAATTTAGTATTAACAGAAATATTTCCTGCTAAAATTTGGTTTGCTTCTCCATAGTCAACTTTATTAGGCTTAAACTCGGTCCAATTGTTTAACCAATTAGTGTAGCCCATAATTCCTTTCTCTTGTTGAGCACTCATACTCGTAACTGTCAAAAGAACGCAGATCAATTGAGTAATTTTTTTCATGATAAGGGGGGTATTACGGTTAATAATAAATTTGGGTATGCGCAAATACAAAAACTCCTCTCAAGTTTTCTGGAATTTTACAGAACCCTCGAGAATGAGTTTTTTTTATTTTGTTTTCGAAGAATGTCAAAGCAATATTTTACTGAGACTTTCCAGAAAAAAATTTCAAAAAAAATGCTTTATTACATTTCGTTCAAATCGTTGAACTCGTGTAATGATTTCAATGTACTTTCGTAGAACAAGATTGCCGCGATTAGATTTCCTTTATCAGAGTAAGGCATCATTTTTCTTTGGAATTCTACAGTTGTATCCAAAAATGTTGTTGTACCAACTGCTTGAGCATCCAAAACTTTTTTGTGTTCACTATCGTCTGGAATACCAAGGTCGGCCATAGTAACTCCAGGTTTAGTAACCAAAGCAATGTAAGGGAGAGTTTTAACTAATACTTTGATACGCTCGATGTATAATTCCAAAAGTTCACCCTTTTGCATACCACTTAATTCTTTTTGATCATGGTATTTTCGGATAAGAGCAGTTGTACTAATAATACTTCTCGGTGCGTTTTTAGCTTGTGCTGAAACAGCTGCAGTAGTTAAGATAAAAAAAGCACTAAATAGAATAATTTTCCCTTTCATAGATTCTTATTTTATAATTGGTTGTTGATAAAAACAAAAATATAGAAATTAACTTAAATTACAACTCTAATGAATTTTTTTTTCAAAAAATTTCCTTAAAAAAACCTTAAAAACCAGTCTTATGTCGAGAAAATGTGCGTTTTAACGGGCTTTTTGTTAAAAATGTTAATTAAAAAATCGTAAGAGATTATCTATAAAAAATAAAAAATTAACTCTATAAATAGCCAAAAAAAACCTACGTTTGTCGAATTTCGAAAAAAAATATTAACAAAAACATCTTGATATTTACTCACTTGAAGATATTTATTAACAAAATTCTGTCGAAAGTGATCCGAAAATTATAAAAATCATCTCCTCGCTTCGGCACCGAAATTGAAAATTGTGAACTGCTAAATAATCTTATCTCTAAAATTTTTGACTACACATTTTCTTCTATCTTTGCGCAATGCAATTTTCTCAAATTTTAGGTCAAGATTACATCAAAAGCCACTTGATAAAAAGTGCTGCTTCTGGTAGAATTCCTCATGCACAATTATTCGTTGGTCCAGAAGGAAGTGGCACATTAATAACTGCCATTGCTTATGCTCAATATATTTTGTGTAGCAATACCGGCGACGAAAATTCAAACGGAAACGATTCTTGTAATCTAAAGTTTGACAACATCTCTCATCCCGATCTCCATTTTATTTATCCAACCGTTACAACCGAAGATGTAAAAACAAAACCTAAGAGTTTAGATTTTATTCAAGATTGGCGTAGTTTCATTCAAGAAATGCCTTACGGAGGTTTGTTCGATTGGTATAAAATTCTGGGTGTACAAAACAAACAAGGAGAAATTCGTGTTGAAGATGCACAAGAAGTTTTAAAATCGCTTTCGCTAAAATCCTATGAAGGCGGATACAAAATCATGATTATCTGGATGGCCGATAAAATGAATATCGCCGCTTCCAATAAACTTCTAAAACTTCTGGAAGAACCTTCAGAAAAAACCATGTTTATTCTGATTTCTGAAAATGAAGAAGATATTATCCAAACCATACGTTCTCGCTGCCAAGTAATTCATTTTAACGGACTGCCAGAAAAAGTTATTGCCGATGCTTTAATTGCCCAAGAAAATATAGATGCCGGCTTAGCCAAAAAAATTGCACATCAGGCACAAGGCAATTTTAGCAAAGCATTGCATTTGTTAAAAGAAGATGATGATGATCTTCCGTTCGAACAATGGTTTGTAAATTGGGTTCGTGCTGCTTTTAGAGCAAAAGGAAATGCTGCGGCCATTCAAGATTTAATTTCTTGGAGTGAGCAAATTGCAACGTTGGGACGCGAGAGTCAGAAAAAATTTATTCAGTATTGTATCGAAATGTTTAGACAAGCTCTAATGCTAAATTATCAGACGCCAAGTTTGGTTTATATAGAGCCGAAAGTCGATAAATTCAAATTAGAAAATTTCGCTCCTTTCGTAAACGGAAATAACATACACGAAATATTCAAAGAACTTTCAGATGCACTATATCATATTGAAAGAAATGGAAATGCAAAAATAATCCTTACCGATTTATCCATCAAATTGACTCGTTTAATTCATAAAAAATAATTCATAATGAACAATGTTGCCTCAATTTTACTTTTAGCTTTTCTAGCTTTAACTTTTTTACAATCGGGTTACGAAAAAATTTTTTATTGGAAAGATAATGTGGCTTGGCTTAAAGAACACTTTGCCAAAACACCATTAAAAAATCAGGTTCCGCTGGCTCTTTTACATTTACTAATTTTGGAATTAATTTCTGGAATTTTATGTGTTGTTGGGGGAATACAATTATTTACAAATAATGGCAGAGAATTTGGGTTTTACGGAGCTATATTTTCATGCATCTGTTTGTTAATGATGCTTTTCGGACAGAGACTTGCAAAAGATTACGATGGTGCGAGAACCATTGTTATATATTTTATTCCAGCCGTTATGGCTGTTTATTGGTTGAACTAAAATATGCCACAGATTTCACAGATTCTCACAGATTTTTTTAATCATTTTAATCTGTGAAATCTGTGGCAAAAAAAGCCTTTTTATTATAGGCGTTAAAACAAATTTTATTTAAAAAAATGAATCCAAAACATCCTTCAGAATCCCTAACTATTTTAACTGATTTAGTTTTACCGAGCGAAACAAATCCTTTAAACAATCTTTTTGGTGGTGAATTATTAGCCAGAATGGATCGCGCCGCAAGTATTGCAGCCCGCAGGCATTCGCGCCGAATTGTAGTAACGGCTTCTGTAAATCACGTTGCTTTCAACAGAGCAATTTCGCTTGGAAGCGTTGTAACCGTAGAGGCAAAAGTTTCAAGATCATTCAAAAGTTCGATGGAAGTTTTTATTGACGTATGGGTAGAAGACCGCGAATCTGGAAACAGAACCAAAGCCAACGAAGCAATTTACACCTTTGTTGCTGTTGACGATACTGGAAGACCTGTTGAAGTTCCAGCAATTATTCCAGAAACCGAGCTAGAAATTCAGCGATTTGATGCAGCGCTACGTCGCAAACAATTGAGTTTATTGCTTGCTGGCAAAATAAAACCTTCTGATGCTACAGAATTAAAGGCTTTATTTTTATAGAACGATTTTGTGACAATTTGGAACAATCAAACTTCAAAAAAAGAAGTAATTTTACAAATTATAAAACAGATCAATAAGATTACGGAAGAATTTTCTTATTTTTATCCAGAAAGACAAAACAATAATTTAGATATTAGAAAAAAATGAGTTCAGAGAAAGAAGCCAAATTAAAAGCACTACAATTAACGCTTGACAAACTTGACAAAACCTACGGAAAAGGAACCGTAATGAAAATGGGCGATAGAGCCATTGTAGAAGTAGAAACGATTTCTTCTGGCTCACTAGGTGTTGACTTAGCTCTTGGAGTAAACGGATATCCTAAAGGAAGAATTATCGAAATATATGGTCCAGAATCTTCTGGAAAAACAACTTTGACGCTTCACGCGATTGCAGAAGCTCAAAAAGCAGGTGGTATTGCTGCCTTTATCGATGCCGAGCACGCATTTGATAGAAATTATGCTGAGAAATTAAATGTTGATATCGAGAACTTAATCATTTCTCAACCAGACAATGGAGAGCAGGCTTTAGAAATTGCCGAAAACCTTATTCGTTCTGGAGCTATAGACATTGTTGTAATTGACTCTGTGGCGGCTTTAACTCCAAAAAGTGAAATTGAAGGCGAAATGGGAGATTCTAAAATGGGTCTTCACGCACGTTTGATGTCTCAAGCATTGAGAAAACTTACTGGAACTATCAGTAAAACAAATTGTACTGTTTTCTTTATCAACCAGCTTCGTGAAAAAATTGGTGTTATGTTCGGAAATCCAGAAACTACAACTGGAGGTAACGCACTTAAATTTTACGCATCTGTTCGTTTAGATATTCGCCGTTCTGCTCAAATTAAAGATGGTGAAAACGTAATAGGAAACAGAACTAAAGTAAAAATCGTTAAAAACAAAGTGGCACCACCATTTAAAACTGCCGAATTCGACATCATGTACGGAGAAGGTGTTTCTAAAACGGGTGAAATCTTAGACTTAGCAGTTGAATTTGATATCGTTAAAAAAGCAGGATCTTGGTTTAGCTACGGCGATACAAAATTAGGTCAAGGTCGTGATGCTGTTAAAACTTTAATTAAAGATAATCCAGAACTTGCTGAAGAACTGGAAATTAAAATTAAAGAACACATAAAAGAATTGGCAAATGCCTAAAAAATAAGTCGAAAAAAGACGCTTTTAAAAAGCCGAGTGATGTAAAAATTACTCGGCTTTTTTTATTTTGAAATAAATATGAAATTTTCACGCAACCTTTTTACAAAACATCCATCTCTATAAAAAAGCAGTTTATAATTGGTACTGCCATATATCAATTTCGAGTTTTTTTTAGAATTTACGTTGGTTGGTTATTTGATTAAAAACCCGTTGGCATCTTCATCTAACGGGTTTTATCAAATTTTTTAAATTTTGACGCAACCTTTTTAATTTTTCTACATCTATAATAATGTGACATTAACTTGAGTTATTAACTAAACTCTTTATTATCAACCATTAATATTTTTAACCATGAAAGAAAAAATGGAATTGTTGTACAGTAAAAACCGAAGAAAAACCAAATTAAGATTTAAAAAAGTATTGCGTTTTATTTCAGAAAAGATAATTCACAGATAATAACTTTTGAATAAAAATAGGGGGTTTTTAATTCAAAGAAAAGCCGGTAGATAATTAAATCTACCGGCTTTTGTATTTTACATAATGTTTTTATGGTTATTCCTTTTGATAATCCATTAAACCATTATAAATCATGTTTCTAACTTGATCTCTTAATTCTTTTCTGTTGTCGCTTGTCAATCCTTTTGTTTCTACGAAAGGTAAAATTCTAGCTCGCATTTTTCCTGGACTTCCACTCAAAAAAGTATATGAAAAACGCTCTTTATTATCTGGATAAACAATAGGCACAATCGGAATCTGATGATCGATCGCCAATCTGAATGCGCCGTCTTTAAACTCATCCAGCAAAATACTTTCGTCATCTGGAACTCCACCCTCTGGGAAAATGCAAATACTTAAACCTTGATTTAATCTATTTTGAGCTCTTTTAAAAACTTCATTTTTACTTTTAGACGAACTTCTGTCAACTAGAATACAAGTTCTTTTATAGAAAAATCCAAAAAGCGGAATCTTTACCAGCTCTTTCTTCCCAACAAAAACAAACGGATTTTTAATTAAAGCCAACGTAAGCATAATATCGGTCATAGAGGTATGATTGGCCACTATCATGTAACTTTTGCCTTTAATGAGCTTCTGTTCGCGTTTTACGGTATAAAAGAAACCCATTCCGAAAAGGATAAATTTAGCCCAAATGCGGGCCATTTTAAAGAAATATGGATATCCTTTCTCAGAAAGGATAGAAACTACCAGAAAAGGTAACATAATGAGTATTGGAATGGCCATCAAAACGTAAAACCAAACTCTCCAAAGAATCCAAAAAGCAATTTTAAATATTTTCATAGCTTCAAAAGTAAGAAAACCGAAATGAATTTTAAACAAGATTTTTTCTAAGTGTAACATCTTTTCTACCGCAAAGCACACAAAGATTTTACGCAAAGGCCGCAAGTTCGTAGCCACAGATTTAAATGATTAAATGGATTTTAAAAAATCTGCGAAAATCTTTTTAATCTGTGGCAGAACATTTAAATCTAGGAAAAAACATAGTAAAAAATCTTTGCGTGCTTTGCGTAAAATCTTTGTGTGCTTTGCGGTTATAAAAAACTTCACGAACTTTGCATCTAAGAAAAAACTAGAATGGCAAAAATACTTACTGGTGTTCAAAGTACAGGAACACCGCATTTAGGAAATTTATTAGGAGCAATTATTCCGGCAATCGAATTATCAAACGATCCAGCAAATGAATCTTATTTGTTTATTGCCGATTTGCATTCCATCACTCAGATTAAAGACGGAAAAACTTTAAGAGAAAACACCTATAGCACAGCTGCGGCTTGGCTTGCGTGTGGTTTAAATCCTGACAAAGTTACTTTTTACAGACAATCAGATGTGGTTCAAACTACAGAATTGACTTGGTATTTGAGCTGTTTTTTTCCATTTCAAAGATTGACATTAGCACACTCTTTCAAAGATAAAGCAGATCGTTTAGACGATGTTAACGCTGGACTTTTCACATATCCGATGCTAATGGCTGCCGATATTTTATTGTATGATGCTGAATTTGTTCCTGTTGGAAAAGATCAGTTGCAGCATTTAGAAATTACTCGTGATGTTGCGGCTCGTTTCAATCACCAAATGGGTGAAACTTTTGTTCTTCCTGAAGCTAAAATTGAGGAAAACATTATGCTGATTCCTGGAACTAACGGAGGAAAAATGAGTAAATCTGCAAACAATATCATCAATATTTTCTTGGATGACAAAACATTACGCAAACAAGTAATGAGTATTGAAACTGATTCGACTCCGCTTGAAGCTCCAAAAAATCCAGATACCTGTAATGCATTTGCGATCTATTCTTTGCTAGCAAACGAAGAACAAACTGCCCAAATGAGAGCAAACTATTTAGGCGGAAATTACGGTTACGGTCACGCGAAACAAGCTTTGTTTGAATTGATTACAGAGAAATTTAAAACAGAAAGAGAAAAATATAATTACTACATCAACAACCTTGAAGAAGTTGACGCTTTGTTGAAAAAAGGCGCTGCAAAAGCTTCGGTTATTGCCGATGGTGTTTTGGCAAAGGTTAGAGAGGTTTTAGGATTTGGAAAATAATTCCATCTAAAAAATGTTTTTAAAGAAACGCTGATCATTTTAAAATTGGTCAGCGTTTTTCTTTTAATATCCATTTCAATTATTTTTTGTAACTTCAAGTATATTAACCTCTTAAAAATAAAAAAGATGAATAAGTATTGAAGATTACAATGTTCCGCCGTATGTATTTCAAATTCTAAATATCGTTTTTGGCTTATTGCTGATTTACATTTTATATCGATTGTACAAACACTTTACAAGAAAATAGTATATAGGATTTTCTGCGTTAAATTGACTCAAAAAGTTTTCCAGGAAGTGGTCTTATAACGCCTTTTAATTCCATACCAATCAAAATTCCTGACAGTTTGAAAATTGGAATCTCACATTCAATTGCAATGATGTCCAATAATTCCTTTCCGTTTTTCTGGAGAAAATCATAAACCTTTTGTTCTACAGGTTCTAATTCTACAAAAAGCTGTTTCTGAATCGTTTTTGGATTTTCTTTAATATCCCAATTCAACATATAAATCAAATCTGCGGCACTTGTTAACACATTTGCTTTCTGAGTTTTAATCAAATTATTACAGCCCTGGCTATACTTGTCTGTCACTCTACCTGGTACCGCAAAAACATCGCGATTGTAATCATTAGCCATATTTGCCGTTATTAGAGATCCGCCTTTGTCAGCAGATTCTATCACGATTGTAGCTTCAGTCATCCCAGCAACAATACGATTTCGGCGAACAAATTTTTCTTTATCCGGATTCGAATCACTCCAAAACTCGGTTATGAATCCGCCCTTCTCTTCCATTCTGGCCATGTACTTTTTATGAGTTCTCGGGTAAATTTGATTTAAGCCATGAGCTAGAACGCCAACAGTTTGCAAATTAAAATCCATTGCTGCCTGATGCGCCACGATGTCAACTCCATAAGCAAATCCGCTTACAATTACAGGATCAAGAGGAGCAATATCTTCTATCAATTTTTTACAGAAATCGGTTCCATAAGAAGTAATCTGACGCGTACCAACAATGCTAATTATTTTTTTGTTTTTGAAATCCAGATTTCCAGCGGTAAAAATCAGAATTGGTGCATCAATGCAATGCTTAAGCCGTTCTGGGTAGTTTTCGTCCTGAAAAAAAGAAATCTGAATATTGTTGTTTTTAATAAACGAAAGTTCTTTATCTGCCTTCTCAAAAACACTTTTATCTTTCAGATTTTTCAATAAAACACTTCCAATTCCATCAACCGCTGCTAATTGCGAACTTTTAGCTTTAAAAATAGCCGAAGCATCGCCAAAAGAATTAAGCAACTTTTTGCCCATTATATCTCCCACTCCATCAACCTTTAATAAGGCAAGTAAATTAAATAATTCCTGATCGTTCATTGTTTTTAACATTATGTAAAATAGAAAAAATAAATCTACTTTTTATGAGGCGCAAATATCTATAAAACAAAGTAATTTCTTAATAAATTTTAAAAATAATTCTCGTGATGCTTTTTAAATAAGAAAAACCTACCACTTAATTAATTGAAAACGAATTGTCTAAAAATAATTCTTAATTGTTAATAAAAATTGTGAATAAAATTTTGATAACTATACGCGTTGTCTAACTTTGTTACTATGAAAATCGAAGTATATATCTCACAGTTATTGTATCGTTATCAGTGTGTAACGGTTCCAGGGTTTGGTGCATTTTTAACAGAAACTCATTCGGCTCAGCTAAATGAAAGCACTAATTCGTTTTTTCCACCAAAAAAAACCATTTCTTTCAACAGCCGTATCAAAAATAATGACGGATTATTGGCAAATCATATTGCTCAAGCAGAAAAAACATCCTATGGTTTTGCTGTTAGCGCAATTGCTTTTGAAATTTTGAATTGGAAAAAAGCATTAGAAGAAGATGGCGTAATTCTTTTAAAAAATATTGGAGAGCTACGTTTAAATTCTGAAAGCAATATTGTTTTCAAGCCAAACGATCAGACCAACTATTTAGCTGCTTCTTTTGGACTGAGTCCTTTTGTTTCTCCAATGGTGAAAAAAGAGGCATTCGAGAAAAAAATCGAAAAAATTGCAGCAAAAGAAAAAGATGCTGTTTTAATATACGAAAATGAAGAAGAAACCAAATCTTCGAATCCGTTCTTGCGATATGCTGCAATTCTGGTTTTAGGACTAGGAATTACAGGAAGCATTGGTTATCCATTATACCAAAATCAAATTGATAACCAAACACTTGTTGTAGAACAAGCAGTTCAGAAAAAAGTGCAAAACAAAATTCAAGAAGCCACTTTCTTTATCAAAAGTCCACTTCCGGCTGTAACTCTTTCTGTAGATTCTACTGCTGTTGAAACTGTCGAAACCACAATGCCTTACCACATTATGGCCGGTGCTTTTAGAAGTGAACAAAATGCTAGAAAAGCTTATAACCAATTGATTAAAGATGGTTTCAAAGCTAGAATGCTAAAAGAAAACAAACACGGTTTATTTCCTGTTTTGTACGGAAGTTATGCTACAATGAAAGAAGCTGAACAAGCTCAAAAAGAAATACAAAAAGGCGAAAATCCACAAGCTTGGATTCTGGTCGAAAATCTATAAAATACTTTTAATCCTGTTCGAAAGAGCAGGATTTTTTTTGCCTTATTCTATTGTTTTAAAATCTTTGAATGGACACTTCTTAAACTCTATTCAAATAAATTCGTCTTCATAAATTTAATACAATCATGAAGATAATTTTTAAAACCTTTGCTTTTTTATTGCTACTCGCCTCTCAGTCCATTTTTGCACAACAAAACAATTCTGATCAAGAAAATCAAATAAAGAAGAACGAAGCTCAAACACAGCAAGTTCTTAAAGAAAATTATAAAAAGCTTGATGACAAAATTGCTGTACTCAAAAAAGAACAGAAGGAATTGGAAACCAAAAAGAACACTCTTGCAAAGGCTGAAAACCAGCTAAAATCGACTAGAGATAAAATTGAAAAGTTGGAAATCGCTAATCAGAAAATCGAAAACAAAATCTCAACTACATCAGTTTCTGACGAAGAAATTCAAAAGCAAAAAATTAAAACCAAAGAGAATGAAGTTACTATTCAGAAATTGAAGCTTACTCAAATTTCTCAAGAAAAAGAATTGGAAAAAATAATCTCAAATATTTAAATATCGTTTTAATACAAAGAACACTTTCTTTTTTAAGCTTCGGAGAAGCAAAATATTTATAGCTAAGAATAAATATCTACGATATAAAAGCTCCAGCGGAGCGACATAATTTTATAATAGTTATGTCGCTCCGCTGGAGCTTTTTTCATTTGTTTTATTTGATTCTATAAATATTTAACCTCTCTGAGGTTCAGCATATAATTCTATGTGGAGATTAAATATCTTTTTAAAATAGCTTCTTTCTAATGTTTATCGTGAAACAATTTTGGCGTCTTGAGATAGGATTTCTTTTCCAGACTGATAAACGGTCAATATTGCTGGCGGAGAATCTTTTTCTCCCAAAACAATAAAATAGCATCGGTATTTGAAATTGCCTTTTTTAAAATCGAAGTAATGGTTTCCTCCCGTTCCGTCTGCAACAAAAACTCCTTTTTCGATTACAAGATCTGGATTTTCAGTCATTTGCTGTTTGATCGACCAAGAAGCATAGCGATAATTATCATTTCCTAAATCATCGATTCTAATTCTGAACTTAGAGGTTTCAAGAACTGCAACAGGTTCTTTAAAATTTGAAAGTGAAGAATTTACGCTTTTTTTCTGCTTTGCGATTAATGAATTTTTCAATTTCAATTCTTCCTCCGATTGATTATTAATGCTGATAATTCTTCCATCAATATCGATCCACATGTCTCCACGATTTAGCATAATTCCGCGCCATCCCACTTCTGACCAATCTTTTGCTGGATCCGATTTTGTTATTTTTTCAATTAAAACCTTATCAAAAATTTGGTTATATCTTTTCACGAAATCTGCGTTATCCTTAACCGAAGGAATTGGATAATCTCGCTTAAAGGGAAATTTAATACGTTTTGCAATTGCTTCTTTATCGCTATTTTTCACTTCGAGAATAAATTTCGAAATGAACTTTTGATATTCTGGTTTCAAATCCTGGGCAATCAAAAATGAAGAATTAAACACCAGAATTGTTAGCAATATTTTAAATGTTTTCATGTCAAAAAAATTTAATGCGTTAGAAATTAGATTTTTGAAAAACAGAAAACCGTGTTTCACGTGGGACGTTCAAAAAATTAATTGATGCTCGCTTTGAACATTTTTAGTTCATCCCAAGTAAATTCATCTCCATATTTTTCTTTCAAAGGACTCAAAGATTCTTCTTGATAAAACTGAAAAGCTTCTCGCAAAGCCAAAATTTTATCATACGGAAGAACATCAGTAATTTCGATTTTCTTCGACTGAATAAGTCTTATCAAATGGCCTTCGATCGTTTGAACATTTAATTTACGCATTCTCGCAATATCTTCAACCGAATTTTTATCCATCCACAAATCATACGTTTCTTCGACTGTCGTTTTTTTAGCCGTTTTAAGCTCACTTTTCTCCGTCTTAGTTGATTTGTATCGAACAACGGGTTCTTCTGTTCTAAAAATGTCCGTATTTGTCGTTTTCAGCTCTTCTCGAATCCTTTCTGCTTTGTTCGTTTTGTAATTTTTAATATTTGGCGATGTTAACTTTTCTTTACTGATTTCTTCGCCGGCCACAACCACTTCGATCAATAACTTGGCTTTCATCAATCTCAAAACCGCTTTGGTCTGCAGATCTTCCAAAAAGTTAAGCTCTTCGTAGAATTCTTTTACTTTTTTAAATTTTTGAATTTCAGCCATTTTGTAAATCAGATCATCGACTAATTTGTCCATTGGCTTGAAAAAATAATCGTACGCCGCATCTACCCTTTCTTTCACAAAAAACAAATCGACCGTTTCTTTTATGAAGATTTTATTGAGTTGCGAAATGAATTTCTGCGAAGGATCTAAAAGCTGCTCCATAATTTCCATGCGTTTATGTGCCCAAACCGCATGTTTTGTTTTTTCGGAACCTGCTGCATTTTCGTTATAACTGAAACGATGATTTCGCCATTCTTGCGCCAATTCTCCCCAATTAAAACTGTTTATCAAATAGTTGTGGATAAAATTTTTGGTTTCGAAGTGAAGCGCTTTCGCTAAAGTTTCTTCTGTTGCTCGGTTCAAAGCGTAATCCATCACATCTTGGTCGTTCGAAATACCATTCATCTGCATCGGAGAAAGCAAAATAAGACCGTCTAACGAACGCAAACGCGAAAGTGCTACATAGGCCTGCCCAGGAAGAAAAACTTGCGATACATCAAGCGCTGCTTTGTCAAAAGTTAAACCTTGGCTTTTGTGCACCGTAATTGCCCATGCTAGCTTGATTGGGTAATGCGCAAAAGTTCCTAAAACCTCTTCTTCGATATCTTTGGTTTGTTCGTTGACTTTGTAGCGGATATTTTTCCATTCGTACTTCTCCACTTCGAGTGTCATGTTCTCTTCTGGAAAGTGAACAAAGATTTCTTCGTCTGAAAGCGATTTGATTACACCCATCTTTCCGTTGAAGTATCTCTTTTCAAAAGACAAGTCATTTTTGACGAACATGATTTGCGCACCCACTTTCAATTTCAATTCTTCTTCAACAGGAAATATCTTTTCTGGGAAATCTCCCACCACAAATGGCGTATATATGTATTCTTTACCATCTAAATCATTGATTGACTGTGAGTTGATAGAATCAGCCTTCGCATTATGGGTTGTGAGCGTGATATAACCCTTGTTCTCTTTGAAGTCAAAATCGGGCTTAACATACTGATTTAGAATAGTTATGTCCTCGGGAGTGATCTGGTTATTTCTCAAATTGTTCAAAACCGAGATAAAAGCATCATCGGTCTGGCGGTAAATTTTTGACAATTCGATATAAATCGGCGGATACGTTTGGAGAACATGAGAATGGAAAAAGAATTTCCCACGGTAGTAGTTTTTCAGTGTTCGCCATTCTTCATCGCGAATCACTGGCGGCAATTGCAGCAAGTCTCCAATAAACAAGACTTGAACTCCGCCAAACGGATGGGTGTTTCTTCGAACGGTCTGCATCATGAAATCGACCGCGTCCAACAAATCGGCGCGCATCATACTCACTTCATCAATCACAAGAAGCTCCATGTTTTTGATTACATTTCGCTTGACGTTATTCATTTTGAAATGGCGGCGAAGCGATTCTTTGTTTTCAAATTTTACTGTTTCTGTAAATTGCGCGCTTACATCATACGATGGAATAAACGCAGAAAACGGAAGTTGAAACATGGAGTGAATGGTTACCCCACCCGCATTCAAAGCAGCGATTCCGGTTGGCGCAACGACAACTGTATTTTTATGCGTTGTTGCTATAATTTCGCGTAAAAGCGTAGTTTTTCCAGTACCTGCTTTTCCCGTAAGGAAAATAGATTTCTGGGTCTGATTAATGAATTGCAAAGTATAAGCTGCCGCTTCTGAAACGTTCTGCATTGGGCTTGTATTAAAAAATAAAATTACCGCATTTTTATAAAAAGAAAAAACCTAAATCGCAGTGGATTTAGGTTTTCAGTAATTTAGTTAGTTTGGTAGTTTTATTTTTTAGCTTCGCCTTCTTTTGTTTCAGCTGCTGGTTTTGCATCTGTTTTTGGCTCTGCTTTGTATTTATCATTTAAAGCTTTGATAATTTCTTTTGTAATATCGTATTTCTCTTCAGCATACAAAATTGTAGCAGCATCTCCTGTTCCGTAGATGTAAGAGTAACCGTTTTTCTTTCCGTAGTCTTTAATGAATTTTTTAACTCCACTAACAAGAGAATCCATTTCCACACCACTTTCTTGTTGTAATTGTTGTGCTAATGCTTGTTGTGCATAACCTAATTGCTGCTCTCTCTTTTGCAATTCAGCTCCTCTTTGCTGTGCCCAAGCTTGACCGTTTGCTTGTGCCTGGCTTTGAAAATTAGCAGCGTCTTGTTTAAAACGTGAAATCTCAGCTTGTAATTGTCTACCTTTTTCTTCCGCTTGAGCTTTGTACTTTGCCTCTAAATCTTTTGCCTCAGTGTATTCTTTCATCAAAACCGAAGTATCCACGTAAGCTGTTTTTACTTCCTTTACCTCTGCTGTTTTGTTACAAGAAACTGCGAAAACTGAAAGTGCGATAATAACTAATGCTTTTTTCATTTTTTTTAATTCTATTTTTTTAAGTATTGAAGACAAAAATATAAAAAAATCAATAGCATCAACATAAAGTTTAAAAAATGCGTAAAATTTATGATATTGTTTTTATTTATCGAAAAAAATATCACCATAAATCAACGCTATCGCACTATTTTAGATGCTTTTTTGCTTTTTTTATATCAACCAGAAAAAGCCACTCTGTCCTTTAACGGCAAAATGGCTCCCTGAATTTTTTGTGTTATTTATTTTTTAAAATATAAATATGCGATGAATATTCTTTTGAGTTCTTCGCTTTCCAATTTGATTTTAAACCAATGAAAAAAGCTTTAACATAATTCATCTTTCCTGTTTTGTATTTTTCAGACAAAAGGCTTACGTAAAACGAATCGAACTTCATTGGAAGAACTTTTTCCAATTTCATATCTACTCTTTCAAAAAGCAATTGAATTGATTTTTTTGAAAAATGCCAAAAATGAATTGGCACATCATAAGCAGCCCAAAAAGTTTGATAATGGTTTGCATCAAACGATTTGTAGTTCGGAACCGCAATAATTAATGTTCCAGTTGGTTTTAATAAACGCTTCAATTCTTGGATCTGAAGTTCTAAATCTGGAACGTGTTCTAAAACGTGCCACATAGTAATTACATCTAGAGAATGATTTTCTAAAGTGCTTATTTCTTCTACAAATGAAATTCCCTTTTCTTTAGCAATGTTTTTAGCACGATCGCTCGGCTCTACTCCAATTGTTTCCCAACCGTCATTTTTTGCTGTCAAGAGGAAATCTCCAGTTCCAGCTCCAATATCTAAAAGTTTTCCTTTTTGTGGTTGTTGGCTATTAATTAAATTCAATTTATTCTTAAGCGCAATATTTTTTACAAAGTGATATGCTTTTTCAAATAACGAACGTTTGTTGTCGGTATGCGAAATATAATCTTCGCTTTCGTAATATCTACCCAAATTTTGAAGTTCGGGCTGTGGAGAAGTAATTAGCATATCTAATTCTTCATCATAATACAAATCAAAAATTTCTTTAGAAACAGAATGGTCTTTTACCGTAAGAAAGTGTTTTTTATTTAAAACGTTCATTTTTTAAATTTATAGATATTGGGTTTAATTTATAGCAAATCCTAAAAACGAAATTATATCGCTTTTAGGATTTTTTTGTCTTTTTTATTTTTAATTCTTCTGTAGAATTCTTTTCACTTTTCATAATTCAGCACAGCTGTAAAGTTGCTTTTATCAAATACTCTTTCACTAAAATCTTCAAAAGGTTTCACGTGGAACAGCATCAATTTTAGATTTCTGACTTTAGATTTATAATGGATTCTGAAAATAAAAAACCGAAAAATAGTTTCACGTGGAACAAGTCATTTTGAAAATATTACAATTATCTGAAATCAGCAATCTAAAATCTAAAATTATTTACCTTCCCATATAAATCAAAAGCACGGAAATATCACTTGGTGATACTCCGCTGATTCTTGAAGCTTGCGAAATGGTGACAGGACGAATCTTGCTTAATTTCTGTTTTGCTTCAATAGACATTGATTTAATTTTATTATAATCGAAATTGTCTGGAATTTTTACTTCTTCCAAACGATTCAATTTATCTGCATTATTTCTTTCTTTTTCGATATAACCAGAATATTTAACTTGAATTACTGCCTGCTCTACAATTTCTTCATCCAAATCATTTTCTTTAATATAAGCTGAAACCTTTTCAAATTTCAACATATCTTCCAATTCAATTTGCGGGCGAGAGAAAATTTTGAACATTTTATCTCCTTGAGAAATTGGAGCTGATTCTTTAGCTTCCAAAATCGGATTTGTTTCGGCAATCGTAACACTTGTTTCTTTGAAGAATTGAACCATCTTTTCAGATTCGTTTAGTTTCTTTTCCATTCTTCGTAAACGATCTTCAGAAGCTAAACCAATTTCGTATGACATTGGAGTCAATCTGAAATCGGCATTATCTTGACGCAACAATGTTCTATATTCTGCTCTCGATGTAAACATACGATATGGTTCTTCTGTTCCTTTTGTAATTAAGTCGTCAATTAGAACTCCGATGTATGCTTCATCACGTTTTAAAATCAATGGATCTTTTTCGTGCACTTTTAAATGCGCATTGATTCCAGCCATTAAGCCTTGCGAAGCTGCTTCTTCATAACCTGTCGTTCCGTTAATCTGTCCTGCGAAATATAATCCTTCAACTAGTTTCGTTTCTAAAGTATGTTTCAATTGCGTTGGCGGAAAGAAATCATATTCGATAGCATAACCAGGTCTAAAGAATTTTACATTTTCAAAACCTGCCACAGAACGAAGCGCTTTAAATTGAATATCTTCTGGAAGCGAAGTCGAAAATCCGTTTACGTAAACTTCGCAAGTATTCCATCCTTCTGGCTCAACAAATAATTGGTGACGCTCTTTATCTGCAAAACGATTTATTTTATCTTCAATCGACGGACAGTATCTTGGTCCTAAACTTTTGATTCTTCCGTTGAACATTGGAGAACGATCAAATCCTTCTCTCAAAATATCATGAACATTCAACGAAGTGTATGTCATATAACAAGAACGCTGATGCGTTAACGGAGCGGTAACATCTGAATAAGAAAACTTAGCTGGCTTCGCATCTCCTTTTTCTTCATTCATTTTAGAATAATCTAAAGAACGCCCATCTACTCGAGGTGGCGTTCCTGTTTTCATTCTTCCAGCTTCAAAACCTACTTTGATCAAATCTTCGGTAATTCCGGTTGCGGCACTTTCTCCTGCTCTTCCTCCTCCGAATTGTTTTTCTCCAATATGAATTAAACCGTTCAAAAAAGTACCATTTGTCAAAATCACAGATTTGGAACGAATCTCCACTCCTAGTGAAGTTCTAATTCCTTTTATTTTTCCATCTTCAATAATTAACCCTTTTACCATCTCTTGATAAAAATCAAGATTTGGAGTTGCCTCCAACATCATTCTCCATTCTTCTGCAAAACGCATTCTATCACTTTGAACTCTTGGCGACCACATTGCAGGTCCTTTTGATTTGTTCAACATCTTGAACTGGATCGCAGTTTTATCTGAAACGATTCCTGAATAACCACCAAGCGCATCAATTTCACGAACGATCTGTCCTTTTGCAATTCCACCCATCGCAGGATTACAAGACATCTGTGCTATGTTTTGCAAACTCATTGTAACCAATAAAGTTTTCGATCCCAAATTTGCAGCCGCAGCCGCAGCTTCAGAACCAGCATGGCCTGCACCAACCACAATAACATCGTATTCTTCTAAAAACATTTTGTTTATTATTCTCCAAAAACCGCTAACGTGGTTTCTAGAATTAAATTTATTTCTTCCTTGTTCCACGTGGAACTTTATATTTTGTTTCAAGTTTTGAAGTTTCAGGTTTCAAGTTCAAACTGGAACGTGTCAACTGGAATTCTCAAATTCTGGAATCAATAAAAATGTTTCACGTGAAACATTTTACTTCATTCAAATCAGAACTCTCAAATCAGAACTCTCAAATCAGAACTCTCAAATCAGAACTCTCAAAGCAGAACTCTCAAAGCAGAACTCTCAAAGCAGAACTCTCAAAGCAGAACTCTCAAAGCAGAACT
>NZ_JBYUVT010000027.1:0-67097 GCF_058135255.1 Flavobacterium sp. LK-23 | reverse complement strand
ATTGGTAGACACGCTGGACTTAAAATCCAGTGAACAGCAATGTTCGTGCGGGTTCAAGTCCCGCTCTGAGTACTAAAACTTCAATTAACTTTTGTTAATTGAAGTTTTTTTTTGATCTAAACTGAAAGTGTTTTTTTTCTTTTACCAATTATGCCAAAATATTAAATTCCAAAGTTTTTTTAATCAGAAATTTTATATTTTTACTACTATGTTTAACTGTAAATCTCATTTTCAGCTATGCAAAATGTTTTCCTTAAAGAAGATTGTGATCAATTTGTTACCAGAATTAATAAGCTTAAAACGGATTCTCAGCCGCTTTGGGGAAAAATGTCTGTCGATCAAATGCTGGCTCATTGTAACGTTACATACGAAATGGTTTATGATAATATCCATTCGAAACCAAATGCTTTCATAAAACTTCTATTAAAGCTATTGGCTAAAAATAAAGTGGTAAGTGAAACTCCTTATCCAAGAAGCCTTGGTACAGCTCCGCAATTTATTATTAAAGTCAATCGTGATTTTGAGCTAGAAAAAAGCAGACTAATTTCCTATATTCAAAAAACGCAAGAATTAGGTAAAAAAGAGTTTGAAGGAAAAGAATCTCTTTCTTTTGGCAAGTTGTCTTCTAAAGAGTGGAATAATATGTTCGCAAAACATTTGGATCATCATTTATCTCAATTTGGTGTTTAAATAATTTTATAGTTATGAGAATTTATACTATTATGTTTTTTCTTCTTTTAGGATTATCTTCTAATGCTCAAAAGCAAGAAATTCAAAAATGCATTGAATCTTTTTTTCAAGGATTTCACCAGAGAGATTCAACAAAGATCAAATTGGTTTGTTCGGATAAAATGATATTGCAGTCTATTAGCGAAAGCACTGTGAAAGGAAATAAATTATCTGATGAAAGTGCAAAAGAGTTTTATAAATCTATTGCATCTATTCCTTCAAATATGAAATTCCAAGAAAAAATATTGAGTTATACTATTCAGATTGATGGAACAATGGCGCATGTTTGGACACCTTATGAATTTTATTTAAATGATAAATTTAGCCATTCTGGTGTAAATGCTTTTACTTTATTTAAAGAAAAAGATTCCTGGAAGATTATCTATTTGATTGATACAAGAAGAAAATAATTAATTTTTAAGGATTTCTGTATTGTAGTATAAGCAAATATCAGTTAAAAGACATTCAGAGCATTTAGGTTTAGGTCTGCAGATTTCACGACCTAAAAATGAAATTGCCATCCCTATTTCTGACCAAATATCTTTCGGGAAAGCCTGCATTAAATCTTTTTCTACTTTATTACCGTCTTTAGATTCTTTAATTATTCCAATTCTTGGCGCAACTCTTATTACATGTAAGTCTGCAATAATTCCTTCAGCTGGTTGGCCTGTTTCTCTTAAAATCACGTTTGCAGATTTTCTTCCAATACCTTTCAATGCAGTTAATCCTGACATGGTTAAAGGAATATTGTCATCCTCTTTTATGGTTTTTGCAATATCCAAAAGCCATTGGGCTTTAGTTCCGTGATTTCGAACTTTAGTGATATAAGGCAAAAAAGTTTCTAAATCAGTTTTTGATAGACTTTTTAGCGTTGGGAATTTTTCAAATAAAGCTGGTGCAATTGAGTTGATATTGGCATCAGAATCTTGAGCAGACAAAACAACCATAACTAATAACTGATATGGATTTTGATAATCTAGTGGATGTTTTTTGTTTTTATACTTTTTTAAAATTGGTTTTAATTTAGTTTCCCAATCTAATGTTTCTCCAAATAAATCCATTTTCTAATTTTCTTTAATGTTGATATTTAAATAGTTATCTATAAAGTTAATTGATTTTAATGAATTCTAGAATTTTTTTGATAACATTTTGATTTCCAAGTATTTTCCTGTGGCCTAATCCGTCGGTTAAAAATAAAGATCCATTTTTAAGATTTTCATAAATATGCTTTCCCGCTTTTACAGATACCTCGGGATCATCATTATCATGTATGACCAAAACAGGAATATTGATTTTTTGAGCTGCTCGATAGGCTGAAAAATCATCCATTATTACTTGATATTTACTTTCAAAAGAATCTCTCAAATGATTGCTAATTTCTTTTCGCAAACCCAGTTTAGAAGTGAATTCATCTAAAATATCTTGGATAATATCACCACTTCCTATAATTACAGCTTTTTCTACTTTAAATCCATCTTTAATTGCATTTAGAACAGACATTCCGCCTAAAGAATGACCAATTGCAATTTCAAAAGGGCCAAATTGTTTTTCTATTTCTAATATAGAAGCTATAAACTCTGACATTATCGTTGTTTTTCCTTTTGATTTTCCATGTGCAGGAGCGTCAAAACTAACTGTTGAATAGCCTTGGTTCAAAAGTTCATCAGCAATTTTAAACAGTTGCGTTCCTCTTCCAGACCAGCCATGAACCAATAAAACTTTGCGTTCACTTTGCCCGTATGCGTATGTGACAATACTTTTATCAATTGAAGGAACATAGATTAATTCTTGAATGCTTTTAGCATCCATTTCTAATTCTCTTTTTGGAACTTTATGCTTGATAGGAGTTGTAAAAATCTTTGCAGCAAATTTTGTAACTAATTTTGTGGATATAAAAGCACAAATTTTCGCAGATATTATAATAATCTTAGGAATTTTTAATGATTTAGTAGGATTAATTGCCTTTTTTGCCATTTCAATAAAACTTATTTAAAAGAAGGATTTTGCTTGTTTTTTTGCTAAATTTAAAAAACATAAAAGTAGTATATAAATGATTGCTTCTTATGATAATCGTAAATTAATTTCTGAAATGGAAATATTTCATATTAGTGCCGAATGTTATCCTATAGCAAAGGTTGGCGGATTAGGCGATGTAGTGGGTGCATTGCCAAAATATCAACAAGTTGCTGGCCATTCTGTTAGAGTTGTAATTCCTTGTTATGACACAAAGTTTAAAAAGGAAAATGATTTTGAATGTGTTCATTGGGGTACAGTTGAATTAGGGAATTTTAGTTTTCCGTTTAGTGTTTTAAAAGAAAAAACAGATAAGTTAGGTTTTGAATTATATCTAATAGAGATTAATGAATTATTTAATCGTCCGAATATTTATGGTTACGAAGATGATATCGAGAGATTTTTATCTTTTCAGATTGCCACATTGGATTGGGTTATAGCGCGCAATAAAACGCCAGATGTTATTAATTGTCATGATCATCATACAGGTCTTATTCCATTTTTACTTCAGTTTGCTTATAAATATGAAAGTTTAAAAAATGTAAAAACAGTTATAACGATTCATAATGGCTTATATCAAGGCTGGTTTGGTTTTGATAAATTATATTATCTGCCAAAATTTGATTTGAGACATGTTGGGTTTTTAGAATGGAGCAATTCTATCAATTCTTTAGCAGTTGCCATTAAATGCGCCAATGCCGTAACTACAGTATCTCCAAGTTATTTAAATGAAATTAATATTTCAGCAAATGGTTTAGAATCTTTATTTAATTCTGTTAGAAATAAATCTAAAGGAATTTTAAACGGAATTGATATTGAAGTCTGGAATCCGATGAAAGATCAAATGATTGAGGAGAATTATTCGATTGAAGATTTTGAAGCTGGAAAAAGAAAGAATAAAGAGAAATTATGCGAACAATTTGAGCTAGATCCATCAAAACCATTATTTAGCTTTATTGGCCGATTGTTTGAAGAAAAGGGAGGTGATTTGCTTCCGCATGCTGCTGCTTTGGCTTTATCTGAAAATTTTGAGGAAATTAACATCTTGATTTTAGGTTCAGGAAATGCAGAGATTGAAACGCAGTTAACTCAGTTGCGAAATGATTATAAAGGAAATTACAATGTTTTTATAGGTTATAATGAAGATTTAGCGCATTTGATTTATGCAGGTTCAGATTATATTTTAATGCCTTCTAGGGTAGAACCTTGTGGATTAAATCAGATGTATGCGATGCGTTACGGAACAATTCCGATTGTTAGAAGAACTGGAGGGTTAAGAGATACGGTTGTTGATTTTGGAGATGAAGGAAATGGCATTTGTCATGATCAGGCTTCTGTAGCCGACATATGCTATTCAATAAATCGTGCTGTTAGGTTGTATGAGGATAAAATAAATTTCAATGAAGTTTTAAAAAGAGGAATGTCAGCAGATCATTCCTGGGAAAGAGTTTGCCAAGAATATATCGAAATATACAACTTAATAATTCAGCAAAATGAAATTTAAAAAGAAAAATGTAGTTGCCATTATTTTAGGAGGTGGACAAGGTTCACGTTTATTTCCATTGACAGAAACAAGATCGAAACCTGCAGTTCCGATTGGAGGAAAATATCGTTTGGTCGACATTCCGATTTCTAATTGTATCAATTCTGATATTTTTAAAATATTTGTTTTGACGCAATTTAACTCCGCCTCTCTAAATGCTCACATTAAAAACACTTTTAATTTTAGTATTTTAAGCCAATCATTTGTAGATATTTTGGCAGCAGAACAGACTCCAGATAATCCCACTTGGTTTCAAGGAACAGCAGATGCCGTAAGGCAATGCATGTCACATTTTTTGAAACATGATTTTGACCATGCTTTAATTCTTTCGGGCGATCAATTATATCAAATGGATTTTAACGAAATGCTTGAAGCGCATATTGCGGCTGATGCAGAAATCTCTATTGCAACGTTGCCTGTAAATGCTAAAGACGCTCCCGAATTTGGAATTTTAAAGACCAATCATGAAAGTGTAATCGAAGCTTTTATTGAAAAACCACATCCGTCACTATTGCCTGAATGGGAATCGGAGGTAAGCGAACAAATGCAGGAAAAAGGTAAAAAATACCTTGCCTCAATGGGAATTTATATTTTTAATAAATCTTTGTTGCAGGAGTTAATGGCTGACCAAGAAACAAAAGATTTTGGTAAAGAAATTATCCCGCAATCGGTTGGAAAACATAAAATATTAAGTTATCAATATGAGGGATATTGGACAGATATCGGGAATATAGAATCCTTTTTTGAAGCTAATATTGGCTTAACAGCAGATATTCCAGAATTTAATTTATTCGATAACGAAAATAAAATTTTCACTAGACCAAGATTATTGCCTCCATCTAAATTTAGAAATTCAATAATCAACCAATCTTTAATTTCTGAAGGATGTATTATTAATGCCAAAGAGATTAAAAGTTCCGTTATAGGTATTCGTTCTCGAATTGGTGAAGGAACTGTTTTAGAGAATTGTTACGTTATGGGGAACGATTTTTATCAAGATCTTGAAGAGTTGAACCACGAAAGCAGCATCAGTAAAATACATGTTGGTATAGGCGAAAACTGCTTTATTAAAAATGCTTTGGTTGATAAAAATGTGCGTATTGGAAACAATGTTCATATTAGCGGAGGTAAACATTTAGATAATTTTACTAACGAATTGTACAGCATTAAAGACGGAATTGTCGTAGTCAAAAAGGGAGTTACACTTGCAGACAATTTTAGAATTGAATAAAGTCTTAAAATACCAATATAAAAATGCCAAATCCCAATTTTTAAACTCCAAAATCTAAAT
Source organism: Flavobacterium sp. LK-23 (assembly GCF_058135255.1). Classification (NCBI taxonomy): domain Bacteria; kingdom Pseudomonadati; phylum Bacteroidota; class Flavobacteriia; order Flavobacteriales; family Flavobacteriaceae; genus Flavobacterium; species Flavobacterium sp. LK-23. Next base: position 61,521 of record NZ_JBYUVT010000027.1, on the reverse strand, counting down.
TTCAAATTCGAAAATAATTATCTCTTAAACCAACCATATGACTAAAGTAATCCCACATTCTCTTTTTACTGACTTTGACATAGATTTATTCAAAGCGGGAAAACACTTCAGATTATATGAAAAACTTGGAGCTCATTTAATTGAAGTCGATGGAGTAAAAGGTGTTTATTTTGCTGTTTGGGCTCCAACGGCTCATTCTGTTTCGGTTGTTGGAGATTTTAATTATTGGACACAAGGCGAACATGTTTTAAACGTTCGTTGGGATTCTTCTGGAATTTGGGAAGGATTTATTTCCGATATTTCTAAAGGGGCGCTTTACAAATACAAGATTCAATCTAGTATAAATGGCGTAATTACCGAAAAGGCCGATCCATTTGCGCGTTATTGCGAAAAACCGCCTCATACTGCATCTGTAGTTTGGGATCTGGATTATAAATGGAAAGATGATAATTGGATGCAAAATCGTCAGGATTATAATGCGTTGGATAAACCCTATTCGGTTTACGAAGTGCATTTGGGGTCTTGGAGACGAGGAGAACACAATCGTTTTTTGACTTATCTTGAACTTGCCGATGATTTGGTAAAATATATAAAAGAAACCGGTTTTACGCATGTTGAGTTTATGCCAATTATGGAATATCCTTATGATCCTTCTTGGGGTTATCAGCTTACAGGGTATTTTGCGCCAACTTCCCGTTTTGGAAAACCGCAAGATTTTATGGTTCTGGTTGATCGATTGCATCAAGAGGGAATTGGAGTGATTTTAGACTGGGTTCCTTCACATTTCCCTGATGATGCACATGGTTTAGGGTATTTTGACGGCTCTCATTTATACGAGCATCCAGATCGAAGAAAAGGATATCATCCAGATTGGAAAAGTTTAGTTTTTAATTATGGTAGAAATGAAGTTCGAGCTTTTCTAATAAGTAATGCTGTTTTTTGGCTTCAAAATTATCATATCGACGGACTTCGTGTTGACGCTGTGGCTTCAATGTTATATCTCGATTATTCTAGAAAAGATGGCGAATGGGAAGCCAATATTTATGGAGGAAGGGAAAATCTAGATTCGATTAGCTTTCTTAAAGAATTTAATGAAGTAATCTATTCTAATTTTAATGGTATTCAGACTATTGCTGAAGAGAGCACTTCATTTCCTATGGTTTCAAGACCAACATCTGTTGGAGGTTTAGGTTTTGGAATGAAATGGATGATGGGTTGGATGCATGACACTTTAAAGTATTTTCAAAAAGAAACCGTTTATAGAAAATACCATCAGAATGAATTGACTTTTTCGATGACGTATGCTTTTACTGAAAATTTCATGCTTCCATTTTCTCATGACGAAGTAGTATATGGCAAAAATTCTCTTATTTACAAAATGCCTGGCGACGAATGGCAACGCTTTGCAAATTTGAGATTATTGTATGGGTATATGTTTACGCATCCAGGAACAAAACTTTTGTTTATGGGAGCTGAGTTTGGTCAAACAAGTGAGTGGAATTTCGAACAAAGTTTAGATTGGCATTTGCTTCAGTATGATTTTCATTCTGGAATAAAAAGTTTGATTACCGATTTAAATCAATTGTACAAATCACAGCCAGCATTATACGAAAAACAATTTAGAGGAGATGGTTTTGAATGGATTAATTATTCAGATCATCAAAATGCTATTTTATCTTATATTAGAAAAGGAAATAATCCAGATGAAAATGTGATCGTTGTCTGCAATTTTACTCAAGTCGTTCGCGAAAATTATAGAATTGGTATTCCTAAAAAAGGCAATTTAAAAGAGATTTTTAATACTGATGCCAAAATATATGGAGGCAGCGGTATAGAAAGTAGTAAACCATTAAAAATAGAATCAATTTCGTATGACGGCCGAGATTTTTCTGCAGAATTGATTTTGCCTCCTTTAAGTGTTACCGTATATACTTTAAATTAAGTAAAAATCTTGAAATAAGATTTTGTCATTATATCGTTTCAAAATTATCAAATTGATGATTTTTTGTTTGGTAATTTGAAGCTCATTCAGAAAAAACGTTTTCGTGAATAAACCTTTTATTCATAGAGCGTTACGAACTTTTTTTGTATGTTTGAGTAGAAGGAAAATGTTAAATTAATTCATTGGAGATATGATTACAAACACATCATTAGAATACAAAGGCGATTTATATCCATCAAAAATTGTCTCTTATGAACATGAAGGAGATTCTATTTTCTTTAATACGGATAACAAAGTAATTTTAAAAGTAACTATTCTTCGTGATAGTTTAATCCGATTTCGTTTTACTACAAAAGGCTATTTCAGCAATGATTTTTCTTATGCCATTGATAAAACTCAACTTCATGGCTATAACTTTTTGGAGGTTACAGAAGAAGAAACATACTTTCAGATTAGAACTAGTAAAGTAAAATGTAAAATACAAAAAGCAGATCTTCGTCTTTCCATTTACGATTTAAATGATTTTCTGATTCTTGAAGATGAACTTGGTTTTCATTGGGAAGAAAGCTATGAATATGGCGGGAATATCGTAAAAATGAGTAAATATGCTAAAGACGGTGAATGTTACTATGGTTTAGGCGATAAGGCTACTCAAATGAATCTTAAAGGCAAAAGAGTAGAGAATTTTGCCACAGATCAATATGCTTACCAAAAAGATCAAGAACCTTTGTATAAAGTGGTTCCATTTTATATTGGTCTTCATAATAAACAATCTTACGGTATATTTTTCGATAATACTTTTAGAACCTTTTTTGATTTTTGTCAAGAAAGAAGGAATGTGACTAGTTTCTGGGCTGAAGGTGGAGAAATGAATTATTATTTTGTTTACGGTCCTCAAATGCAAGACGTAGTAACAACGTATACCGACTTAACAGGTAAGCCAGAATTACCGCCGCTTTGGGTTTTAGGATATCATCAATGTAAATGGAGTTATTATCCCGAAAGTAAAGTCAAAGAAATTACATCAAAATTTAGAGAACTTCAAATTCCTTGTGACGCCATTTATCTGGATATAGATTATATGGATGGTTTTAGATGTTTTACTTGGAATAAAAACTATTTTCCAGATCCCAAAAGAATGGTTTCTGAATTGGCAGAAGATGGTTTTAAAACCATAGTTATTATTGATCCAGGAATTAAAATAGATAAAGATTACTGGGTTTATAAAGAAGCTTTAGAAAAAGATTATTTCTGCAAAAGGGCAGATGGACCTTATATGAAAGGAAAAGTATGGCCAGGAGAATGTAACTTTCCAGATTATACAAATCCCGTAGTTAGAGAATGGTGGGCCGGATTATTTAAAGAATTAATTGCAGATATTGGTGTAAAAGGAGTTTGGAATGATATGAATGAACCGGCAGTTATGGAGGTTCCAAATAAAACTTTTCCAATGGATGTTCGCCATATTTATGATGGAAATCCTTGTAGCCATAGAAAAGCTCACAATATCTACGGAACACAAATGGCAAGAGCAACTTACCATGGAGTAAAACGATTTGCGTATCCAAAGCGTCCTTTTGTAATAACAAGATCGGCTTATGCTGGAGCACAGCGTTACACATCATCATGGACAGGTGATAACGTAGCAACTTGGGAGCATTTGTGGATTGCAAATATTCAAGTTCAGAGGTTATCTATTTCAGGAATGGGATTTACAGGTTCTGATATTGGAGGTTTTGCAGAACAACCTACAGGTGAGCTTTACGCACGCTGGATTCAATTGGGTGTTTTTCATCCTTTTTGCAGAACGCACTCTTCTGGGGATCATGGAAATCAAGAGCCATGGGCTTTTGATGAAGAAGTAATCAATATAACCAGAAAATTTGTGAGTCTTCGTTACCAATTATTACCTTATTTGTACACCATGTTTTGGCAGTATATTGAAGAAGGAGTTCCGATGTTAAAACCTTTAGTATACTACGATCAAGATGATACACAGACACATTATCGCAACGACGAATTCATCTTTGGAAATCAGATTTTAGTATGTCCTATACTTGAACCTAATGCTGTAGGTAGACGTATGTATATTCCTAGGGGAGAATGGTATAACTATTGGACAAATGAATTGTTTGTAGGCGGTAAAGAGATCTGGATTGATACAAAATTTGATGAGATTCCAGTGTTTGTAAAAGCAGGTGCTATTATTCCAAAATATCCAGTTCAGCAATATGTAGGCGAATTAGAGTTTGATGAATTAACTCTTGATGTTTATTACAAAAATGGTAAAGAGCAGTCCGCCGTTTATGAAGATGCTCAAGATGGTTACGATTACAAAAAAGGACGTTACAGTTATTTGTCATTTCGAAATATTGGAAAAGAAAAAGAACTTATTATTCAGCTTCACAAAGAAGGAAAATATATAACTCCTTATTCTAAATATAAAATCAACCTTATCGGATTGCCGTTTAAAGTGGCGGAAATTGAAATTGACAATGAAAAAATCGAATTTGATAAAATTAATTTCGAACAGAATAATTTCTTACTAATTGATAAAGAGTTTAATGAACTTCATATAGTGGGCGAATAGTTAAATTTTGATATTTTTTTGATTTAATATGTAAAATATTTTATTTTTTTTAATTGTATTTTTGTTAGAAAATAGCTCGAATTATGAAAAAATATATGTTTTTAGGGATTTTTGGAGCACTTGTAATGGCTTGTGCAACAAATCCAATTACTGGGAAACAAAACTTGAATTTTGTTTCAAATAGCGAATTATTCCCTTCTTCTTTTCAGCAGTATAACCAGTTTTTAACAGAAAACAAGGTTATTACTGGAACAGCAGATGCTAGACTTGTTGAAAATGTGGGATATAAAATTAAAGCAGCTGCAGAAAAATATTTAAATTATTTAGGTCAGACACAATACTTGAAAGATTATCGATGGGAGTATAAACTGGTTGATAACAAAGAAGTAAATGCATGGTGTCTTCCTGGTGGTAAAATTGTAGTTTATTCTGGAATTTTGCCAGTTACGCAAAATGAAGCAGGTTTGGCAACTGTAATGGGACACGAAGTTTCTCATGCTTTGGCAAATCATGGAGCGCAAAGAATGTCTGCCGCTCAATTACAGCAAATAGGAGGAGCAGCTTTAGGAGCAGCAACTAGCGGAAAATCTGAAGCAACACAACAAATATTTGCACAAGCATACGGAATTGGTTCTGAAGTAGGAGTAATGCTTCCTTTTAGTAGAGGCAATGAAAGCGAAGCCGATAAAATTGGTTTGACATTAATGGCAATTGCAGGCTATAATCCAGACGATGCTGTAGCATTCTGGAGTAGAATGGCTGCTAAATCTGGTGGATCAGGAACTCCTGAATTTATGAGTACACACCCTTCTGATGCAACAAGAATTGCTAATATTAAAGCTTTAATTCCAGAAGCTAAAGCAATTGCGTTGAAAGTTGGAACTATAAAATAAACTTTTAGTACACAATAGTATACAAAATATTCTTTTAAGCCACTCGTTCTCGAATGGCTTTTTTTATTTTATGAAGTTTATAATTTAATAATGTATGATTTCCATAATTTCCGTTTGATTATCATAAAAAATAGATAAATTCGTAGCCTATTTACAAAACCATTTCTATGAAAAACCTACAAAAAGGAGATAAGAAGCTTTTAAATGCTTGGGCGTTTTATGACTGGGCAAATTCAGTTTATACCTTGACTATTGCATCTGCCGTTTTTCCAATTTTTTACGAAGCATTATTCAGCGACAGAGATCATTATATTGATGTTTTCGGAATGCATCTTAAAAACTCAGCATTAATTAGTTTTATTACGGCATTTGCTTTTATGGTGGTTTCGTTTATTTCGCCATTATTATCTGGAATTGCTGATTATGTTGGAAACAAGAAATCATTTATGAAGTTTTTTTGTTACGTAGGAGCTTTGTCTTGTATGGGATTATATTGGTTTGATTTGGATAATATTTATATCGGATTATTATTTTATTTCCTTGGATTGCTTGGCTATTGGGGAAGTTTAGTTTTCTACAATTCCTATCTTCCAGATATTGCATTTGAAGAACAGCAGGACAGAATTAGTGCCAAAGGATATTCGTTAGGATATATTGGAAGTGTTATCTTATTAATCATCAATTTAGCGATGATTATGAGGCCTAAAGTTTTTGGAATTTCAGGAACTGATGGCGAATCGGCAATGAAGGCAATGCGTTATTCTTTTATTATGGTAGGAGTATGGTGGATTTTATTTAGCCAGTACACTTACTATTATTTACCAAAAGGAAGTAAAGAATCAGGTCAGAAGTTAACAAGATCTGTAGTATTTAATGGTTTTAAAGAATTAAAAAAGGTTTGGATGCTATTGCAAGAGAATATTCCTTTGAAACGATATTTAGGAGGTTTCTTTGTTTCTAGTATGGCTGTACAAACGGTAATGCTTGTAGCAACCTATTTTGGAGCTCAGGAAATTCAGTGGGAAACTAAAGAGCAAAGCACAATAGGTTTAATTGTTTGTATTTTAATCATTCAATTGGTAGCTGTTGTTGGAGCTGTTTTAACCTCTAGAGCTTCAGAGAAATTTGGAAACGTGCCCACTTTAATATTTATCAACGCAATTTGGGCAGTATTTTGTGCGCTTGCCTATTTTATTACTTTGCCAACACATTTTTATGTAATGGCAACAGTTGCGGGATTTGTAATGGGCGGAATTCAAGCATTATCTCGTTCGACCTATTCAAAATTACTGCCTGATACACAAGATACAGCCTCATTTTTTAGTTTCTATGATGTTGCAGAAAAAATTGGAATTGTAATCGGAATGTGCGTTTACGGAATTATCGATCAAATTACCGGAAGCCCTCGTGCTGCAATTGTAATTTTGGCAATATTCTTTATTACATCCATATTTCTATTGAGAAGAGTGCATAAAAAAGACGTTTCAAATTAATTGAAACGTCTTTATAACACAATATCGCAAATTGCAATTAATTATTGATTGATGATAGTTTTGTAATTTGCGATATTTCTATTTAAATAATTAACCTTTGTAAATTTTTCCAGAACCCGAAACTTTTACATCTCTTTTCTCTGGATTTCCTAGATATTTAATATTTCCAGAACCAGAAACTCTTCCCGTAATACTACTTTCACAAGTTACGACGCTATTTCCAGAACCTGAAACAGTAACATCTACCGTTTGAGATTTTAAATTGGAAGCATTAACGTTTCCTGATCCCGATATTTTGCTTGTAAAAGAATCTGCTTTCCCTTTTAAAACAATATCGCCAGAACCGCTTAGCGCCAAATCAAAATTTCTAGAATCAACATCTAAATCAAAATTTCCTGATCCAGAAAGTTTTGCAGAAAAACTATCGCTATTGATTTTGTTTTTGCTTTTAACATCTCCAGATCCAGACAATGTAACTGCTGATATTTTTTCGAAAGGAACTGTTACTTGTATCTTTTTGCCTATGCTAGTACGAAGTTGTACTCCTCTCTCAACATAAACTTTCAATTCATTTCCTTCAACTTCCACTTTAATTTTAGACAATAAATTTTCTTCTCCTTTAAGGATAATTTTCCCTTCTTTTCCTGATACTAAATCTACATCAAAGAAGCCAGAGATTCTTATGCCATCATAGTCTCCAGTTGTTCTTGTTTCGGTAGTAATAGTACCGTTTCCGCTTATTTTTGTTTGTGCGTTAGAATTTATTGCCATAAAAAATAGGCTTAATGCTGTAAGTAAAATTGACTTTTTCATTGTTTTGATTTTTAGATGATTAATTTTTAGTTAGGGAAATATTTCCGTAGTTCGAATTGATATTGATTTTATTTTGACCTTTTTTCTTGTAATAGCCAGCAATTCTTTTGCTGTTGCTTTTAACCTCAGAGACAGAAATCTCTAAAGAATTATCATGTTTTATGTTTGAATATCTTGCAGAAATATCAAAATCGAATGCATAATTGGGTACGTAACCAATTGAAATATCTGTATATCCTGAGTTTATGGTAATGTTCCCCGCTTTTTCAGTTACAGTCCCGATACTGATTTTACTGTAATTGGTATCGTAGCTAAAGTTACTGGAAATTTCGCCAATAATGAAAGTTAAATAATTTCCAGAACCACTCAAAGAATTGATTTTTTGAAACTTAAGAGTTCCATAGTTGCAATCTGCTTTAATGTTCTGGCCATCATTAAGATTAACATCTGTATAATTTGCGCTTAGATTTAAATTTCCAGAATCATTAATTTTAAGATTCGAATATCGAGCATCAATATTTCCTGTTTTTATGTACTCTATGCTTGAACTTTGGCAGTATTGAATTGAAATTTGATTACTAGATCCGTTTAGTTTTCCTAAAGTAACTTTTCCATATTTGCAGTCAATATCAGTAGAAGCTTCAGCATTTGGAACCGAAATATTACCGTATTTGTTAACTAGTTTAATTGATCCGTTTTTAGGAATTTTAATCACGTAATTGATCTCAAAACTGTTATTACTTCCCTTGCTTTTAAGATTGGAGCTTCCTAGTTTGGTTACCGCAGAAACTAAACCTTTAAGCGCCGTGATGTCAACATCAATACTGTTTAATCGTTCGTTTACCCAATTTTCATTTGGTCCATTCACTTTTATAGTAATATCAAGATCAATTTTATCTTCATCCCAGGTGATTACAGTGATGCTTCCATATTTGTTGTCAACATCGATTCCGGCATTAGAATTAACGATATAGGTCTTTTTAATGTTTTTTTGTTTGGTAACAAAAGCGTCATCATTTGAAAAACCTAAGAAAGGAATCAAAAGAAATAAGATTAGTAAGTTATAGTGTTTTTTCATTAGAGTTGTTTTTTAATTTTTCGTTGTCTTCAATTCTTTTCAAAACGGTTTGCAAAAAAGAAATACGCGTTTGAAGATTGCTAATCATCGCATAAATAATTTGTTTGTTCTCACCATTTTTTTGCAATTCGTTTATGATTTTCTGATAATCAGCGTCAAAAGTTTTCATCTGATTCATAGCATCAGTAATAATTTGCTGATTTTCTGGTGAGTTTTTCTCTTTTAGCTTAACCAGTTCATTATCGATTAGAATATTGAAAATAGAGTCTGTACGTTTAGTTTCTTTAGAAGCAAATTTGAATTCTTTTGGTTTTTCATTTTTATAAAAAAGAGAAATTCCAAGCATTAATACAATCGAAGCAGCAATAGCAGTTGCGAACCAGTATTTTCTCTTAGGCTCTTTTTTGTTTAATTTTTGCAGAAAATCTACCTGATGATCAGAATTTAATTCCTGAATATCCCATTGGTTTTCAAATCTTTTAAATAAGTCGTCTAAATTGTCTTTTTCATTTTTCATAATTCCAATTCATTTTATATTTCTTCCAATTTTTTTCTCAAACTATCTTTGGCTCTACTCAAGGTTGTTCTGCAATTTGCATAGGTAATGTTTAAAATCTCGCAGATTTCTTCTTGATCGTAACCTTCAATGTAAAAAAGAGTAAGCACCATTCTGTAATTATCTTTCAGTTGCAAAATGGTATCTAAAACCTGTTTTAGTTTTAGAGCGTTTAAGTCAATATTTTCAGAAAGAATTCCGTCGTTTTCTTCGATTTTATAAAGCTGTTTACTTAAATCTTCTACTTGGAAAGAGTTATTTTTCTTGTAAAAATCGATGCTATAATTGATGATTATTTTTTTTAACCATGCGCCAAAAGCCACTTCTTGTTTATAATCATTGATTTTTGTAAAAGCTTTTAAGAAACCTTCCTGCATGACGTCTTGTGCAAAATGTTCGTCTTTTACAATACGAAAAGCCACGTTATACATCGCTTTACAATAGCGATTGTATATTTCAAACTGCGCTTTCTGATTATTGTTTTTACAGAGCGCAATTAGTTCTTCGATATTTTGGTTGTTTATATTCAAGTAGTGGCTTTTGGTTTTTAATATAGACTTGGCTTTTTTTTGTTTGTTACAGTTTTGATAAAAAAAATAAAAAATATTTTTTGATTTTACGTAATGCCGTAAGGTATAATACATTCATTGCTATAATTTCACATAAAATTTAACTACCAAAAACAAATTCAATAATGAGAAAACTAAACAAATGCTTTGTAATTCTGTTTGTTATGACAGGATTTATGTTAACATCATGTAGCAATGACGATTCTGGCGAAAGTGCTGGAGAATCAACAGGTGATTATTGGCCTTCTAAAGTGGGCAATCAATGGGTTTTTAGCCAAGATGGCGCTGAAAGCACAGTAAAAATTCAAAGTTCATCTAATAAAGATGGAAATACGTATTATAAATTTAACCAATTATTTGGTTCTACTGACGAAATTTCTGGAACAGCAGGCGCTTCGCTTAAAAAAGTAAAAGGAGATTATTACATCGTTATTGATGAAGTGAATTATAGTTCTGAAGGAATAACGGGAAAATCAACTGGATATGAATTTATTCTTTTTAAGGATTATCTGGATGTAAATCAAACATGGAAAGGATCTTATTCTCTAGAAACAAGCTTTAATATACCAAGTTTTCCATCTTTAAAAATGAATGCAAACTACACAGGTACTATTTTAGAAAAAGGAATAAGCTTAAAAGTTAAAGAAGTAACCTATAGTAATGTAATCAAATTTAAACTCCATATTGAAGCAAGCGCGCAGGGACAAAGTTCTTCATCAGATACATTTTATTGGATCGCTAAGGATGTTGGAATTGTAAAATTAGAATCGTTTGGCACTACTTCAGAACTTGTTTCTTACTCTTTGAAGTAATGAATAAATAAAATGCTTGAAACCCGAAAATCTTTTTTCGGGTTTTTTATTTTCTAAACTTTAAAATGGATTGTATTTTAAAATTGACTAATTAGAATTATTTAAGTTTTAAGTTTGTTTTGGCATAATGATTGTCTATTTTTATGCCCTATCTTGTAATTGAAAAACGAAACCCGTTTTTGGTAAAACTTCAATAAGCAATACTCTATTTATAGGTAGCACAGAAAATTTAATGACAAAAAGACTTATATTTTATTATGTCAAACCATAAAATACTTACTATTGACAATCTGTCACTTCAAGAATTTGACTCAGAGGCAGAATTAATTCCATTATTGACTCCAGAAGACGAAGAGGAAATGAATAATGAAGAACTTCCTGTTTCTCTTCCGATTTTACCTTTACGCAATACTGTTTTATTTCCTGGAGTTGTTATCCCAATTTCTGCTGGGAGAGATAAGTCTATTAAACTAATTAATGACGCTAATGCAGGCGGAAAAATAATTGGTGTAGTTTCTCAAATTAACGAAGAAGACGAAGATCCGTCAAAAGATGATATTCATAAAGTTGGAACTGTTGCACGTATTTTACGTGTGCTTAAAATGCCAGACGGAAATGTAACGGTTATTCTTCAAGGAAAAAAACGATTCGAAATTGACGAAGTTGTTTTAGAAGATCCCTATATGACAGCAACGATCAAAGAAGTTGCTGAAGAACGACCAGATGAAAATGATACTGAATTTACTGCTATTTTAGATTCTGTAAAAGAATTGGCAATTCAGATTATTAAAGAAAGTCCAAACATTCCTTCGGAAGCTACTTTTGCGATTAAAAACATTGAAAGCCAATCGTTTTTAATCAATTTTGTTTCGTCTAACATGAATTTATCCGTAAAAGAAAAACAAGGTCTTTTATCGATAAATGGTTTAAAAGAACGCGCTTTAGAGACTTTACGTTATATGAATGTAGAACTTCAAAAGTTAGAATTGAAGAACGATATTCAGTCAAAAGTTCGTTTTGATTTAGATCAGCAGCAAAGAGAATATTTCCTTCACCAGCAAATGAAAACCATTCAAGAAGAATTGGGTGGCGTTTCTCAGGAAGAGGAAATGGACGAAATGGGGCAGAAGGCTAAAACCAAAAAATGGGACGAAAAAACCCAGAAACATTTCGAGAAAGAATTGTCTAAAATGCGTCGTATGAATCCACAGTCGCCAGATTTTGGTATTCAGCGCAATTACTTAGAATTGTTTTTGGAATTGCCTTGGGGCGAATATTCTAAAGATAAGTTCGATTTAAAACACGCACAGAAAATTTTAGATAAAGATCATTTTGGACTTGATGAAGTAAAGAAAAGAATGATTGAGCATTTGGCAGTTTTAAAATTGCGAAATGATATGAAATCACCAATTATTTGTTTAACAGGGCCTCCAGGAGTTGGTAAGACTTCAATCGGTCGTTCTGTTGCTGAAGCTTTAGGAAGAGAGTACGTTCGTATTTCTTTGGGAGGTTTACGTGATGAAGCGGAGATTCGCGGTCATAGAAAAACGTATATTGGAGCAATGCCTGGACGTATTATTCAGAGCTTGAAAAAAGCAGGAACATCAAACCCTGTATTTATTTTAGACGAAATCGATAAATTATCAAACAGTAATAGTGGCGATCCATCTTCAGCTTTATTAGAAGTTTTAGATCCAGAGCAAAACAGTTCTTTTTATGATAATTTCCTTGAAATGGGATATGATTTGTCTAAAGTAATGTTTATTGCGACATCAAATAATATGGCTACTATTCAGCCAGCTTTGCGTGACAGAATGGAAGTTATCAAAATGTCAGGCTACACCATTGAAGAAAAGGTTGAAATTGCCAAAAGGCATTTATTTCCAAAACAATTAGAAGCTCACGGTTTAACGGCAAAAGATCTGACTATTGGCAAAAAGCAATTAGAAAAAATCATTGAAGGTTATACTAGAGAATCTGGTGTTCGTAATTTAGAAACTAAAATTGCGCAAGTAATTCGTAATGCAGCAAAATCTGTTGCAATGGAAGAGGAGTATAACAAGAAAGTTACAGATGAAGATATTGTAGCAATTTTGGGAGTGCCAAGATTAGAACGTGATAAATACGAAAATAACGATGTTGCAGGTGTTGTAACAGGTTTAGCATGGACTAGTGTTGGAGGAGATATTTTGTTTATCGAATCTTTGATTTCTGAAGGAAAAGGATCTCTTACAATTACCGGAAACCTTGGAACTGTAATGAAAGAATCTGCTACAATTGCTTTGGAATACATTAAAGCAAATGCTAAGAAATTAGGTATTAGTACAGAGTTGTTCCAAAAATATAACATCCACTTGCACGTGCCAGAAGGAGCGACTCCAAAAGACGGACCAAGTGCTGGTATTGCAATGCTAACTTCTTTAGTTTCGCTTTTAACTCAGAAAAAAGTAAAGAAAAATCTAGCTATGACAGGCGAAATTACGCTTCGCGGAAAAGTATTGCCAGTTGGTGGTATTAAAGAAAAAATCTTAGCGGCGAAAAGAGCAGGGATTAAAGAAATTATTCTTTGCTACGAAAACAAAAGCGATATTGATGAAATTAAAGCAGAATACTTAGAAGGCTTAAGTTTTCATTATGTAAAAGAAATGAGCGAAGTTTTAGGTTTAGCTTTAACAGATCAGAAAGTGAAAAATGCTAAAGATTTGAAATAAACGTCAATTAAAATTTAAATATTTAAATTCCAAATTCCAATTTTTTTATTGGAGTTTGGAATTTTTTTATTGGAATTTATTTAGTGCATAGTTTTATTTTTAGTGTTATATAATTTTATATTTGCACTTGCGTTATTCCCATATAGGTGCGCCAAAAACAAATGCTTAAAAAAGTTGTTTTATTTTTTATAATCTTAATTTGTTCGTCTTCTTTCGGACAAGTTGGAGGGCGCTACACTTACCAGTTTTTAAATTTGACCACTTCGCCTAGACAAGCGGCATTAGGAGGAGATGTTATTACCATATATGATGAAGATGTTAATCAAGCTATGTCAAATCCCGCTCTTATAAACGCAGACATGGATAATCATTTGGCATTAAATTACGGAAGTTATTATGGTGAAGCCTCCTATGGTACAGCATCGTATGCTTATACTTATGATAGACATGTGCAGACTATTTATGCTGGAGTTACTTATGTGAACTATGGTACATTTGAAGGTTACGATGAAAACGGCCAGGCAACTTCTAATTTTACAGGAAGCGAAGGTGCATTATCAGTTGGATATGCGTACAATGTTCCTTATACCGATTTATATATTGGAGCAAGTGGTAAATTGATCACTTCTTCTTTAGAAAGTTATAATTCGATAGGTGGTGCAGTTGATTTGGGTTTTTTGTATGTGGATGAAATGAATGATCTAAACTTTGCGCTTGTATTTAGAAACATGGGGACACAGTTTACTACTTATTCCGGAATTAAAGAAAATCTCCCATTTGAAATTGTAGCAGGTATTTCTCAAGAATTAGAACATGTTCCAATTCGCTGGCATCTTTCCTTAGAAAATTTGCAACAATGGAATATATCTTTTTCAAATCCAGTTCGTGGAGAAACGAATATCGATGGTTATACAAGTCCAGAAAAAGTTTCTTTTGTAAACAATGCGCTAAGGCACGTAGCTTTTGGTGTTGAACTTTTTCCTAAAAAAGCATTCAATTTTAGAGTAGGATATAATTTTAGAAGAGGCGAAGAATTAAGAGTAGACGAACAGCGTAACTTTTCTGGCGTTTCTTTAGGTTTTGGTTTAAAAATGAATAAACTGAAATTCAATTATTCATATTCCAGATATACGTTGGCGGCCAACACAAGTCTTTTTGGTTTAACATTGAATTTTCAATAAATGAAACTGTTCTATTTGGCTTTATCTAAGAGTATCCAAAAAAAACAAGAACTTTTTATTGTCGAATAGTTTAGTCTTCGATATTGAAAAGTTTTTTTCTGAATCTAAATCGATGAAAAAAATAATTATTGTTTTCCTTTTTATTCTCGCGCTTTTTGTTGGGTATTTGCTGCTATCAGATAGTAAAGAAATTGGTCTGTTTTCTTCTGATGATAAAAGAATTGAATGTCAAATTGCTGACATAAAAAAGCTGATAAACAAAAATCCGCAATACAATAACAAAATAGCCTTCTTTGTTGATATGAAAATTCCTTCGGGGAAAAATCGCTTTTTTGTTTATGATTTAAAAGCAGATAAAATTATCGATAAAGGTTTGGTTGCCCATGGTTCTGGTTCTGAAACGGGTACTAAAGGCAAGCTTCGTTTTAGCAACGTTCCCAATTCATTAAGCACTTCATTAGGGAAATATTACATTGGAAAACATTATTACGGAAAGTTTGGTAGAGCATATAAGCTCTACGGATTGGATAAAACGAATAGTAATGCTTTTAAACGAGATATTGTTTTTCATTACTATTATGATGTTCCATATGAAGAGAAAGATGGCTACATTTGCAATAGTTTTGGCTGTCCTATGGTTAATAAAAAATACTTTGATAGAATATCGCGACTAATTGATAGTTCTGAATCGAATATTTTGATGAGTATTTATTATTAAAAATCAACTGTCATTAAAAGAATAAAAATTTAAAAATAAAAAATTGAAAAAAATTACCATTGCTATCGACGGATTTTCATCTACAGGCAAAAGCACTCTTGCAAAACAATTAGCAAAAGAATTGGAATATGTTTATGTAGATACTGGGGCGATGTACCGCGCGGTTGCCTATTTTGCTATACAACATAATTTGATTGAGGCTGATTTTTTTAAGAAAGAAGCTTTGGTTGAAGCATTATCTGATATCAAATTAGAATTTAAGTTTAATTCAGATTTAGGTTTTGCAGAAATGTATTTGAATGGTGAGAATGTAGAGAAACAAATTAGAACGATCGAGGTCTCTAATTTTGTTAGTAAAGTAGCAGCTGTTTCAGAAGTTCGTTCTAAGTTGGTAGAGCAGCAGCAGGAAATGGGAACCAATAAAGCCATTGTAATGGATGGAAGAGATATTGGAACTGTAGTTTTTCCGAATGCAGAATTAAAAATATTTATGACAGCAAGTGCAGAAACACGTGCACAAAGACGTTTTGATGAATTGCAGGAAAAAGGTGATAATGTTTCTTATGAAGAAGTTTTGAAAAATGTTGTAGATAGAGATTATATGGATACACACCGCGAAGATTCTCCTCTTGTAATTGCCGATGACGCCATAGAGATTGATAATTCTTACTTAAATAAAGAGGAACAATTTGCTGCAGTTCTAGAATTAGTGAATGATGTTGTTAAAACAGCATAATTTTTTGCAGATATTATTTTAAATGGTAGTTTTACCGCTTCATTTTTACTAAAGAACAATTTTTATCATATGGGGATTAAAAATAGATTGATTTTAATGAGCTTTCTTCAATTTTTTGTTTGGGGAGCCTGGCTTATAACAATTGGAAATTATTGGTTTGGAACAAAAAACTGGGAAGGAACTCAATTCGGACTAGTTTTCGGAACCATGGGAATCGCTTCTCTTTTTATGCCTACACTTACAGGTATTATTGCCGACAGATGGATTAATGCCGAAAAATTATACGGTGCGCTTCATATTCTTTATGCGTTAGTTTTATTCGGAATTGCACAAGTTACTACACCAGATACTTTTATTGTTGTTATGCTTTTAGCAATGTGCTGTTATATGCCCACAATCGCCTTAAGTAATTCAATATCTTATACTTCGCTTAAATTAAATAATAAAAATATTGTAAAAGATTTTCCGCCAATTCGTGTTTGGGGAACAATAGGTTTTATTGTGGCCATGTGGATTACGAATTTAAGTGGAAGTAAAGCAACTGAATATCAGTTTTATATTGCTGGAGTTGGTGCTTTAATTCTTGGAGTTTATGCTTTTACTTTACCAAAATGTGAGCCGCAGCGTTTGATTAAAGAAAATGCAACTTGGATTGAAACTTTTGGTTTAGAATCTTTCAAGTTGTTTGCAAACTACAAAATGGCTTTGTTTTTTGTTTTTTCTATGTTTTTAGGAGGAGCATTACAATTGACAAATGCTTATGGCGATGTATTTTTAGATGAGTTCAAGCATTTTCCAAAATACGCAGATTCTTTCGTAATAAAATATTCGACTATTATAATGTCGATTTCTCAGGTTTCTGAAACCTTGTTTATTCTAGCAATTCCGTTTTTCTTAAGACGTTTCGGTATCAAACAGGTTATGTTGATTAGTATGTTGGCTTGGGTTCTTCGTTTTGGATTATTTGCGTTTGGAGATCCGATAGGAGGGTTATGGATGATTATTTTGTCTTGTATCGTTTACGGAATGGCATTTGATTTCTTTAATATTTCGGGTTCTTTATTCGTAGAAAGCAATACAGATTCTAAAATTCGTTCTTCTGCACAAGGTTTATTTATGATGATGACCAATGGAGT
Source organism: Flavobacterium sp. LK-23 (assembly GCF_058135255.1). NCBI lineage: Bacteria > Pseudomonadati > Bacteroidota > Flavobacteriia > Flavobacteriales > Flavobacteriaceae > Flavobacterium > Flavobacterium sp. LK-23. The sequence continues at coordinate 44,293 of NZ_JBYUVT010000027.1, read as the reverse complement.
AGGAGCCGTTTTAGGAAGTTTAACTTCTGGATGGGCAATTGATCGTTTCTTTACCAAATCATTTGCTAATACAACAGAATTGGCTGGATTTTTACAAACGGATGCTACTAATGAGAAAATGGTGGAATTTGTAAAAGGACAAGGAAATTCAATTTCTGCAGACGGAATTTTTGCAAATCCAATTTTAATGAAAGACTGGCATACGATCTGGCTTTCGTTTGCAGCTTATGCTTTGGTAATTGCTATTGCTTTTGCTGTTCTGTTTAAACATAAACATGATCCGAAGGAAATTGAGAATTTGAGTCATTAAGTAAAAACTGTTTTTCTTGGATTAAAAATAGTCTAAGAAGACGTTTAAAATAAATTAAGTAAAATATAAAATACCACAAAGTTTCTAAATTTAGAAACTTTGTGGTATTTTTGTTATATGGAAGTTTGATGAAGTATTTTGAAACAAAATTTTTAGAAGAGGCTGACAAATTTTTAGCTTCGCTTGATCGCAAATTAGTTGCTAAAGTATTGTATAATATTGATTTGGCTGAAAAGAAACACGATCCAAAGTTATTTAAAAAACTCAAGGATGATATTTGGGAATTTAGAATTAGATACGTTAATAAGCAAGTTAGGCTTTTAGCATTTTGGGATAAAACGGATAACAAAGAGACTTTAGTTTTTGCAACTCATGGTTTTATTAAAAAAACTAGTAAAGTTCCTTTGAGTGACATTGAAAGAGCAAAGAGAATTAAGGATTATTATTTTGAAAATAAATAAAAGTTGAAATTATGGGAAAGAAAGAATTGAAATCCTATTCGCTTTCGGAAATGAAAGATAGATATATTGGTGAAATAGGCACATCTGAGCGAGATAAATATGAATATGAACTAAATATGGAAATTCTTGGCAGAATGATAAAAACTGCCAGAAAAGAAAGAAATCTAACTCAGGAACAGTTAGGGGATTTAATTGGTGTTAAAAAAGCACAAATTTCTAAGTTAGAAAGTAGTGCAAATAGTGCTACAATTGATACTGTAATAAAGGTATTCAAAGCTTTGAAAGCTGAAATAAGTTTTAATGTAAAGATTGAAAACCAGACTTTACAGGTTTCTTGAGTCTTTATCAAAGTTAAAAAATTGGACAAAGATAGTTGCACATAGTAGCGCCAACCGTTTTAAAAGCTTGTCGCGTTTCGTTTCTAAAGATCTTATGAAAAACAAAAAGTTCTAACTTAGCCCCGATAGAAGTGGAAATCCTTTTGTGACGGGGTTCGGCACAAAAGATTACTTCACTTAGCTTCTATTTTAATCGGAGTTCAGTGAACTTCGTTTGCAACGGATAGCGGGACTGAACGTCTTGAAAACATCAATTGTTCTGCTTCTTAAACAATTGACTGATAATCATATCGGTTTTGTTTTGTTAATTCAGAAAAATGTATTAATTTTGCAGTCCTTTTGGCAGAGAAGAGTTTCCATTAGGAATCAACCATTTATGTAAAACAACTTCTGTATTTTCTATCGCATAGAGAAACTCGAGAAAAACAGAATACAAATTTTTTTATCAGCATGTCTGAACAAACAAAATCACAAGAAGAGTTTTTAGCAAATTTTAACTGGCATAACTTCCAAGAAGGAATTGATGCAGTAGATGAAAAAAACTTACAAGAGTTTGAAGAACTAGTATCTAAAACTTTCATCGCTACAGATCAAGAAGAAGTAGTTGAAGGAGTTGTAGTTAGAATTACAGATAGAGACGTTATCGTTGATATCAATGCTAAATCTGAAGGTGTTATTTCTTTAAACGAATTCCGTTACAACCCAAACTTAAAAGTAGGTGACAAAGTAGAAGTATTAATCGACATCCGTGAGGATAAAACAGGTCAATTAGTATTATCTCACAGAAAAGCACGTACTATCAAATCTTGGGATAGAGTTATTGCAGCTAATGAAACTGGAGAAATCGTTAACGGTTTTGTTAAATGTAGAACTAAAGGAGGTATGATTGTTGACGTTTTCGGAATCGAAGCGTTCTTACCTGGATCTCAAATTGACGTTAAGCCAATTAGAGACTACGATGTATATGTAAACAAAATGATGGAATTCAAAGTGGTAAAAATCAACCACGAATTCAAAAACGTTGTTGTATCTCATAAAGCGCTTATCGAGGCTGATATTGAAGTACAGAAAAAAGAGATCATCGGTCAATTACAAAAAGGACAAGTATTAGAAGGTGTTGTTAAAAACATTACTTCTTATGGTGTGTTCATTGACTTAGGTGGTGTTGATGGATTAATTCACATTACTGACCTTTCTTGGAGTAGAATCAACCACCCAAGTGAAGTTCTTGAATTAGACCAAAAATTAAACGTTGTAATCCTTGATTTCGATGATGAGAAAACAAGAATTCAATTAGGATTGAAACAATTAAACGCTCACCCATGGGATGCTTTAGATGCTAACTTAACTGTTGGTGACAAAGTTAAAGGTAAAGTAGTTGTAATCGCTGATTACGGTGCATTTATCGAAGTTGCTGAAGGTGTTGAAGGTTTAATCCACGTTTCTGAAATGTCATGGTCAACTCACTTACGTTCTGCTCAGGACTTCGTGAAAGTTGGAGATGTTGTTGAAGCAGTTATCTTAACTCTTGACAGAGATGATCGTAAGATGTCATTAGGTATCAAACAATTGACTCAAGATCCATGGACTGACATTACTTCTAAATACCCAGTAGGTTCTAAACATACAGGTATCGTTAGAAACTTTACAAACTTTGGTATTTTCGTAGAATTAGAAGAAGGAATTGATGGATTAATCTACATCTCTGACTTATCTTGGACTAAGAAAATCAAACACCCATCTGAGTTTGTAAACGTTGGTGAAAAACTTGATGTTGTTGTATTAGAGTTAGATGTTGAAGGACGTAAATTATCTTTAGGTCACAAACAAACTACTGCTAATCCTTGGGATCAATACGAAGATTCTTTCGCTGTAGGAACTATCCACAACGGTGAGATTTCTGAAATCGTTGACAAAGGAGCTACTGTAGAATTCGGAGATGATATCGTTGCTTTCATTCCTACTCGTCACCTTGAAAAAGAAGACGGAAAGAAATTGAAAAAAGGTGATACTGCTGATTTCAAAGTAATTGAATTCAACAAAGAATTCAAAAGAGTAGTTGCTTCTCACACTGCTATCTTCAGAGAAGAAGAAGAGAAAAACGTGAAAGCTGCAACTGAAAATACTTCATCTGCATCTTCTACAAATGCACCAGCTGCAACTTTAGGAGATAACAATGATGTATTAGCTGCATTAAAAGCTAAAATGGAAAAAACTGAGAAAAAATAATTCTTAGCTTTTTTATAAATAAGAAGTCCCACAGCAATGTGGGACTTTTTTTATGTCTAAACTTTGTTTTATTTGGAAAATTTTAACAAATAAAGTTGTGTTATTGTCTTAAAAAGTTACTTTTGTATGAAAATGCCACATATGAAGAAACTCTACTTTTTAATTTTATTTTTTTGCTTTTTTAATGGTTTAAATGCCCAAGTTGTAACCTTTCCAGATCTTTATTTTCGAGAATCTTTGCTCAAATCTGCTACAGATTTTTCCGTTGCAAAAGATGTTAATGGAAATTATTTAAAAGTTGATGCTAATGAAAACAATCAAATTGAAGAATCTGAGCTTCTTCCAATTGTATCCTTAAAAATTAATTCTTCTAACGTTAGAGATCTTACCGGAATTTTAAAGTTTGTCAATCTTACAGAGCTAGACGTTAACTCATGTTACTTATCTAGTTTGAACGTTTCAGAACTAAAAGATCTTAAAACACTCCGATGCGCAAACAACTCAATTACTTCTTTAAATTTAGCGGGATTATCCAAAATTGAAATTTTAGAGTGCAGTAATAATTTAATTACTTCATTAGATTTGACACTTCTAACAGGATTAAAAAATCTTTCAATTGCTAAGAATAAATTAACTGTTCTTAATGTTAAATCTTTTAAAGATCTTGAAAGTTTGAGTTTAGAAAGTAATTATATTCAAAACTTAGATATTTCAAACTTAACTAAATTAGTAAATGCAACCTTTTATGGCAATCCTTTAACTATTCTTAATGCGTCAAATTGTACAAGCTTAAAGTATATAAGCGTAATGGATCACAAACTAACGAGTGCTACTATTTCAGGTTGCAGCAGTTTAGAGGAATTGGCTGTGGCTAACAGTCAAATTACAAATCTGAATGCTGAAAATTGTATTAAATTAAGCAAATTGTCAGGGACTGAGGTTGGTGGATATGCTCGTACTTTAAATCTTAAGAATTGTAAAAGTCTTACCGATATTAAGATGACAAATTTTGGAGCTGTTGAAATGGATCTGTCATATTGTTCTGCTCTTACAAGTTTAGTTTGCGGTAGAATTAGTTTGGAAAAGCTTAATTTATTAGATTGTTCAAATTTGAAAACTTTGACAGTTAGCAATAATCTTCTAAAAGAGTTAGATTTAACTAATTGCATTAATCTTGAAAAAGTAGCTGTTGGAAATAATAGCTTGACCACTTTGTCTTTTTCAGGGAAAAAGATTCAGGAGCTTAGCTGTAATGCAAATTTATTGACTAGTCTAAATCTGTCTGGGTTTAGTGACCTTGTAAGCTTACAATGCAGTGGCAATAAACTTGCGACTATTAATACTACAGGAGTTACTGGTTTAAAAAAGTTAAACTGTTCTAATAATCTTTTAACCGATATTGCTATAAAGCAAGCTGTTAATCTCGAAGAATTTGACTGTACAAATAATAAACTTGCCAGTTTAGACGTGAGTAATTTAAGTAAACTTAAAACATTTGAATTTGGCGTGGGTAATTCAGTTTTAAAGAGCCTGAATGCATCTGGCTGTGTATTATTGGAAAATCTATCCATTAGCAATCCTTTAGAGCTAATCAATTTAAGTGACTGTACAGGATTAAAATACTTTTATTTAACAAAGGTTACGTACACTCCTTACGGTAATGTAAATTTGAATTTAGAAAACTGCTCTAATTTATTAACCTGTGAAGTTAAATCAAGAATAATTGATAATATAGACGTTACAAATTGCAGTAAGTTAAATTCATTTAAGGTAACTTCTGCAAGTATTGATAAAATGGTTTTTAATAATAATCCAGTATTAAGCTCTGTTTTCTTTGAGTATGTAACTTTTTTAAATGTACTCGATTTAAGAATTCTTCCCGCTTTAACCGATCTGTATTTAGGAACCAGTACTGTATCGCATGTTGATGTATCAAATTCTCCAAACCTTACCACTTTTACCGGACTGAATACTATTCCGTTAGAAAGTGTTAATGCATCTGGATGTAAGAAATTAAACGCTTACACCATAAGAACAAAAAAATTAGATTTGAGCGGATGCATAGATATAAGAGGAGTGTATTATGATAATAATTCTAGATTGGAAACTTTAGATGTAACAGGATGCAGCAAGATAGAAGAGATTTATGTTGCTTATAATGGTTTTCATTCTCTTAAATATGCAGATTGCCCAAAGCTGGCTAAGCTATCGTTAATCTCTACAGCTTTAACAAACTTAGATATTTCAAATTACCCAAACCTCAAGGAGGTAATTGTCGGACGATCCAATAGTTTGACAGAGGTTACTTTTTCTAGTTTGCCATTGCTAAATAGAATTGAGCTGTTTAACAATTCAGTTAGTTCTTTAGATCTTAAAAATATAAAAAGTTTAGAATTTTTAGATTGTAGTGAAAACAAACTTACAAATCTAGATATTCAAGGACTAGCCAATTTGATTGAACTTCGATGTACTAAAAATAAATTAACGAGTTTACATACTTCAGATTTTAGAAAATTAGAAAAGCTTGATTTTTCATATAATGAAATTAAGAATATCAACGTTACCAATCTAAATAATCTAGTACAGCTGGATTGTTCTGATAACTTATTGGATGAATTGGATGTTTCTGGAAGTCCTAATATTAATTATTTAATGTGTTTAAGAAACAAATTTACCATACTAGATTTAAATAATTTGACAAAGCTTTCAAGTTTTAATTGTGTTCAAAATGAAAAGTTAACTTCTTTGTTTTTGAGCAATTTAAATAAAGATGTCTATATAAGTTTTTATATCAGCAGCAATCCTAATTTAAAATACATTTGTGTTGATGAGAGCAGGGTTAAAACTTTTCAGAATGAGGTATATCGTTTAGGGTATTTTAACTGCCACGTAAATTCATATTGCAGTTTTACTCCAAATGGCACTTACGCTTTTATGAAAGGAAATACCCGTTTAGATGCTAATAATAATGGTTGCGAAATTTCTGACCTAAATGTTCCAAATCTTAAATTTCAAATTAAAAGCAGTTCAACTGAAGGAGCTGTAATATCTGATGATAGCGGGTTTTACACTTTCCCAATTCAAGAGGGTAATTTTGAGATTGTACCAAAATTAGAATGTGCTGATTATTTTACAATTTCTCCTTCAAGTTTAAATGTCAAAATTGATTCTCAAACAACACCTATATTACAAGATTTTTGTTTGGTGCCTAATGGGATTCGTAAAGATTTAGAAATAGTTCTAATTCCTTTAGAAGAAGCAAGACCAGGGTTTGATGCGAAGTACAAAGTTTTTTATAAAAATAAAGGGAATGTTGCGCAGTCTGGATCGATTGATTTAGCTTTTAATGACAGTGTTTTGGATTTAATTCAGTCAACGCCCGCAACTTCAACTCAGGTAAACAATAAACTAACATGGAATTTTAATAACTTAAAACCATTTGAAAGCAAAGAAATAGTTTTCACTTTCAATGTAAATTCTCCAACCGAAATACCTGCGATCAATAATGGAGATACCTTAAGTTTTACGGGTACAATAAAATCAGATGGAGTAGATGAGTTACCATTAGACAATGCATTCACCTTAAGCCAGGTTGTTGTAGGTTCTTATGATCCAAATGACAAAACTTGTTTAGAGGGTTCTGTAATTACACCAAGTTTAATAGGAGAGTATGTTCATTACATGATTCGTTTTGAAAATACTGGAACATATCCGGCAGAAAATATTGTGGTTAAAGATATGATAGATTTGAATAAATTTGATATTTCAACCTTAATACCAACCAGTTCAAGCCATTCTTTTGTAACTAAAATTTCGGAAGGAAATAAAGTTGAATTTATTTTTGAAAATATTAATCTTCCTTTTGATGATGCGAGTAACGATGGATATATTGCTTTTAAAATAAAAACAAAACCAACATTAAAAGTTGGGGATTCGTTTACTAATGATGCCAATATTTATTTTGATTATAATTTCCCAATTCTGACCAATAAAGCGACGTCAACATTTAAAACTAGTACTCTTTCAACTCAAGATTTTAATTTTTCGAGATACTTGATTTTATATCCAAATCCATCAGATCAAATTTTAAATATTTCTCAAAATGAGAATATAACGATACAATCTTTTGAGATTTATGATATTTTAGGGCAATTAATAATAGCCATTCCAAACGCAAAAACAACCTCAAATATTGATATTTCTAAGCTAAAAACGGGTAATTACTTTATAAGGGTAAAATCAGATAAAGGAAGTTCAAGTATGAAATTCATTAAGATTTAAATAGAAAGTCCCACAGCAAATGTGGGATTTTTTTTGTTTCAGGTTTAAAGTTTCAGGTTTCAAGTTTGGCTCGTTTGTCAATTTGAGCGGAGTCGAGAACCTTTTTTTGAAAGTGATAGATTTTAATTGTTTTGAAGATAAAAACTTGAATCATAAGGAGTAAAATTGTTAGCAATGGTAAATGTTCCAATTTTTGCAATCGCCATTTCATCTAGAATATCAACAAGATTTTGTAAAGTACTTTGTTTAGTTGGTTTGATAATTACTACAGTTCCTTTAATTGACATGTTTAATTTAGTTGATTCCTGTTTTATTTCGGAATTAATTTTTTGTAGTTCTTTTCTAATTCCATTTCTTCCATAGTATGTTTTAATTACATTTTCTGAGTCTATAAAGTATGGTCTGGAAATAAATATTTTATCTTTATACAACGATATAAATACAAAATTTTGGGCAGGAAGAAGCGAACCATTTTCATTAGTGAAAATCCCATTCTCATGTGTTACAATACAATTCGTTAAATTTTCCCTATTAGAACAATTTGTAAAATAATATACTAAACTATTTGGTCTTTGTAATTGGCTTATATATATTAAAAATATTAGTGCCATATAGAAAACACAATTTATAGCAAATAAAACTGACTTAAGATCGTTGGTCTTTTTATTTATTTTTCTTCTCATTTACTAATCACTTTTTAAATAATTAGTAAAAATACTACAATTTCATAACAAAGAAAAACTAGAGTATTCTATTTGCCTATTTTATAAAATAATAAAATTTCTAGTATATTTTTATTTCCTAAAACCAGTTCGAACGATTTTGAAAACTTTGACAGTGATCTCTTTATTTTAAAGCTAATAATTTAGATTCTTCTGGTGTAAAATCATTTACAATTGTATACGTATCAATATTTACAATTGCCATTTCGTCTAAAATATCAATCAAATTTTTAAAATTTGATTTTTTGCTTGGTTTTATAATGACAATTGGACCATTTTTTGGTTTTCCCATTGCTGTTGAATATTCCAGAATTGTTTTCTTTTGACTAAAAAGTTCTTTTCGAATTCCGTCTTTCCCATAATTTATTTCTTTCGGTTCTTTAAGCGGATTAAATAAAAAACCAGTATAGGTAATAATTTTATTATTGTCATCTAATAAAACTGTTATAGTGCGTAAATTGGTGCCACTACCACAACTAATAACATGATTCCATTCATCATCTACGTATTTTTCAGGTAAGCTCAGATCCATTATTTTTGGCTTTCTTAATTCGGCGGCAACCATAAAAAATATAATCAGCAAAAACGAAACGCTGACCATAGCAGTTAAATCTACTCTAGAATTTAATTTTTTACTTCTGACTTTTTTAGGAAGATTTTGCATAATTCTAAATTTTATAGGTTTAGTTTGAAGCTAACAGTTTTTTTTCTTCGGGCATGAATTCATTTTCAATACTATATCTATCGATTTTTGCAATTGCCATTTCATCCAAAATATCAACTAGATTTTGAAAATTACTTTTTGAGCTTGGTTTTATAATAACAATTATTCCGCTTTCAGGCTTCCCTACAGATGTCATGTATTCTTGTATCTGTTTCTTTTTAAGGAAAACTTCTTCTCTAATACCTTTTTTTCCAAACTCAAATTCTTTAGGAATTTCAAGTGGATAGGATAAAATTCCAGAATAGGTGATTATTTTGTTATTGTCATCTAGCAAAATTGTATACAAGCGATTTCCTTTGATATGACCAGTAGGACCACATGTAATATCAGTATCTGGCAGATTCAAATTTGCGCCATTGGGTTTCGACAATTCCCCAACAACCATAAAAAATATAATCAGCAAAAACGAAACGCTAACCATTGCAGTTAAATCTACTCTCGAACTTAACTTTTTGCTTCGTACTTTCTGTGGTAAATTTTTCATAAAGAATAGTTTTGAATTTAAATTTAATAATAAAAAGAAAGCAAAATTCATGTATTTTTAAAATTTTTAGAATAAAATTTAAATCTACTAAAGCCTTGTTTTGCTAGTACTTAGGAAGATATAGTTTTCTTTTTCGAAACTAATTTGTTTTAATTTAAAACCAAAACATTTTTTCCTGCGTAAATGAGCTTATAACTTAAAAACAATAAATATGAAAACTAGAAAATTTTTAGCTCTTGCAGTTTTAGCTTTAGGATTTGCATTTACATCAAATGCACAAAAATCAGTAATGGTTGGTGGAGCAGCGATGTATCCGAATAAAAATATTATTGAAAATGCTGTTAATTCAAAAGATCACACCACATTAGTAGCCGCAGTAAAGGCAGCCGATTTAGTTGAAACATTAAAAGGGGCAGGTCCGTTTACTGTTTTTGCTCCAACTAATGCCGCTTTTGATAAATTGCCAAAAGGAACTGTAGAGACGTTATTGAAACCAGAGAATAAAAAAATGCTTCAAAATATCCTGACTTATCATGTAGCAGCGGGAAAATGGAGTTCTGCTGATATTGCAAAAGCAATAAAAGACGGAAAAGGAAAAGCAACGATTAAAACAGTAAGCGGTGGAACCCTTACGGCATGGATGAAAGGCAAAGACCTATATATTACTGACGAAAATGGCAGTAAAGCCAAAGTAACCATTGCAGATGTTAATCAGTCAAATGGTGTAATTCATGTAATAGATGCTGTTTTGCTTCCAAAAAAATAATTAGCTTCAAATTCCAAAAAAGAAATTCCAAATTCCAATTTAAGCTTGGAATTTGGAATTTTTATTTTGAGATTTTTCTAGTATTATTTTTTAGCGGTCAAAGTACTTCCTGCAGAAGCAATTATAACGCAAACTACAGCTAGAATTTCGTAGAAGTTTAAATTTTCTTGAAGAAATATAAAAGCGCAAATAGAAGCTGCTGCTGGTTCTAGACTCATTAATATACTAAAAGTGCGGGGTGGAAGTTTTCCTAAAGCCTTCATTTCTAAAGTAAACGGAATTGCACTAGACAAAAGCGCAAGAGCAACACCCATTCCGAATAATTTTGGAGTAAGATTGTTTAATCCGCTTTCTAGAAAACCAAAAGGCAAGACTAAAATGGCCGCAAACAACATTCCGGTTGTAACGGCATCTCCATCGTTCATTATTTTCGAAATTTTACCTCCTAAAACAATATAAGCACTCCAGAATGCTCCAGCGAGAAGTGCGCATATAATTCCGATAGGATCTAAGCGATCGTTTGTCCATGGTGCAATTAATAAAATGCCAATTGCTGCCAGCATTACCCAACAATAATCAACCAAACGTTTTGAACCTGCTATAGCGAGTATTAAAGGTCCAACAAACTCTAAAGTTACGGCTAGGCCAATTGGAATTTTTTCTATTGCGAGGTAAAAAATTAAATTCATGGCCCCTAACGACAGACCATACGGAATTACAATTTTCCATTGTTGCGGAGTTATCGCTTTTAGATTTGGTCTGTAAGCCACTAATAAAATTAACGCCGAAATACCAATACGCATAGATGCCGTACCAGCTGCGCCGATTGTAGGAAATAGTGTTTTGGCAATTGCAGCCCCACATTGAACACTAATAATAGCTAATAATACTGCTGGAACAGGAGGAAGGCTGAATTCTCGGTTTTTCATAAAAAATAAGACAGAATCATAAAAAATAATTGCTGTCGGATAATAAAATGTATTCTAAATTAATTGTCCAATGCTCTTTTTGTAACATAGGCGCGGTAACCAATAATAGCCATTTGCCATTTCGTAGCCTTAGAAATATCTAGACCCTTTTTGGTAAAGCTTGGCAAAAGTAGTTTATTTAGTTTAGCTAATAATTTATACATAGTAGATTTGTTTGTTCAAAGATATAAAAAAAAGACTTTGTGTTTGAAGCAAAGTCTTTTGGGTAGTAAAATGTAAAAGTATTTAAATTTTGAGAATCAGATTTTCGTCGCCTTCGGTTTCACGATTTATGGCATTTTTGGGAGCTTCCATCCATCCCGTTTTATTGATGACAAATTTGAAAAGATGTGTTTTATTTTTTTCAAATTTTGATTTTGGGACCGATAATTCAAATGTATTTTTACTTTTCTGAATCATTTGAAAATTCTGATCATTCGGATTCCATTGGTCAAAAGAACCCGCTATAGAAACACTTTTAACCAAATTTTGATCTAAATTCTTATCATGTTCATAAACAAATACAACATTATCGTTGACGATCTTGTAACCGTAAATACCAGATTGCTTTTTGTTTTCGCTCAATAAATCATTAGAGAGTCTTGTAATGGCTTCACCAAGTGCATTGCCAGTATTTTCATCACTTATATTTACGATGATTGAAATTCCTAATTGGCGTTCTGGATAAACAACCAGCATGTTTTGAGTTCCAAAAGCACCACCGTGTTTCCAGCAGTTTTTTCCATTTTCATCTACTTGAATATAATCCCAGAAATAACCGTTCCAAGTTGTTGGGCTATTTAACAGATTTCGTTGCGATTCCTGAACAATTTTATTTTTTGTATTAAGCTCATAAGCAATAAATTTAGTCAAATCACCTAAAGTAGATTTTAGCATTCCAGCGGCGCCCCAAAGGTTGTCTGAAATGTTAGGCATTAGAACGCCTTTTAGATTATAGCCGTTTGCAATAACAGTATTTGGACTTAAATTTATACCGCTTGATTGCATGTCAAGTTTTGAAAAAATATTTTCTTTCAAAAGCATTTCATAGCTTTTCCCATAAACGTTTTCTAAAATATGAGCCGTAAGATTAAGACTTCCGTTGCTGTATTTGAATTTAGTACCTGGTAAAGTGTCTAATTTTATAGTTTTAAGATCTTCAAAAAACTTCTCACGACTATACGTTTCATCCATTTTTTTAAAAGCCAAATAACTACTGTCGTTTCTGTTTTTTCTTAATTCGGCAGTATCTGGAAGATCTTTATCAAAACCAGTTCTAAAAGAAACCAAATCTTTAATAGTGATTGGAGTTCCGTTATATTCTAAGTTTGGATAAGAGCCCGTAATATATTTTCTAATATCATCGTCTGGATTCAATTTTCCTTCCAAAACTGCTTGAGCAGTCAGTAAACCTGTAAATAGTTTGGTTATAGAGGCAACTTCAAAAACAGTGTTGTTGTTCGCAACGTTTTCTTTTCCCTTATCAATTTCACCGTAATGTCTCGTATAGGTTTTTCCATTCTTAACCACTCCAATTGAAATAGAATTAGCTTTTGACTTTCCTATTAAAAGCGAAGCTGTTTTGTCCATTGCAGTAAAAATACTTTTTTCAGCGGTATTCTTCTGCGCTAGAATTGAAAAGCTAAAACATAAAAACAGGAGTATAATGAGCTTTTTCATTTTCGTAAATATGTTTTTTATTTATTAAAGAGAAGTATAGATTACTTCGCTAACATTGTGTTGATTTTCTCCAGCATTTCTTTTGCATTATTGTTGTCTGGAGAAAGAGATAATGCTTTTTGGTAGTTTTCTTTCGAAAGTGCCAATTGATTATTTCTAAAATAGCCATCAGCCAAACTATCAAATGCATTTCCAGATTTTGGATTCTCTTTTGCATTAAGTTCTAAAACTTTTATTCCGTCATGCAATCTTCCGTGATCCATTAATGTATAGCCAATAACATTCAGTCGATATTCAAAGTCCCAATCTGGATGATTCTTTTTTATGGCTAAATAATTCTGTTGCGCCTTTGTAAAATCTAATTTTAAAAAATTCTGATTGATTTTTTCTCCAGCTAGTAAAAATTCATCTGTAAGTGTTTTATCTACAATCGAAGCCACATGATTAATTACTTGACTTTGTACATATAAGCCCGAATATTTATGCCCATTGGATAAAAAGATTATCGTTAAATCACGATCCGTAAATTTTCTAAAAGCAGTTTCATTGCCACCAGTAAAGCCGCATGAAAGGACATTATTAACCGGTACAATTTCCCATCCGAAAGCAAAACGATCTGTGGTGTTGGCAAACGGAAACGGTTTCCACATATTGCTTTTGGTTTCCTTTTGAAGATAAACGCCTTTATCGAGGTTTTCATTCCATAGAATAAAATTCGGCAAAGAAATATTTAAGCCGTTTGCAGAATGAGCGTCGGTGCCAAAGTTTGAGGTGCTTTTAACGTATTTCTTTGTTTGATCATCATAGTTGTATCTAGAAGCACTATTGGGTACCGTTTCGCCAAAATTGGATGAAAAATAAACACCTGATTTTACAGAAGGAAACTGATTTTGTAAAATATATTCTTCAAAAGTCAAACCCGTAATTCTTTCGATAATTTTAGCCAGAAACAAATAATTAGTTTGATTGTAACGATATTGATTTCCTGTTTTAAAATCCATTGTTTTTTGAGACAGTAAAGCTATTTTTTCGTCAAGTGGCGCCGTTATTGGAATTTCTTGAAACCTAACAACATCAGGAAGCCCGGAAGAATGAGAAAGCAAATTTTTAATTTTTACTTCTTGCCATTCTTTTGGAGTGTTTTCTAAATATTTTGAAATAGGGTCTTCGAGTGATAATTTTCCTTGTTCAATAAGTTGAAATATCCCAACATTGGTAATTAATTTGGTAGTCGAAAAAATTTTAAAAGCAGTGTTTTTATCCACTGCTTTATCGTCTTCTATAGAAGCTTTTCCAAAATATTTTTCATAAACAATTTTACCATCTTTTATTACTGCCAATGCCACACCGGGAATTTCATTAATTGCTATTACTTCTTTTATATAATTGTCAATTTTTTGTTCTGTTGATTTGTCAGCGTTTTTTTGACCAAAAGATAAATTAAGAACGAATAGTAAAGAGACAGTAAGTAAGGCTCTCATCAGGATTAAGCTTTTTTATTCTGCTTTTCCATTTCTTTCATCTCTTTTTCACGCTGCTTCATGTCTTTTTCATGCTGTTTCATGTTTTTTTCATGTTGCTTCATATCTTTAGCATGTTGTTTCATATCAAGCTCATACTGTTTCATGTCTTGCTCGTATTGTTTCATGCTATTTTCATAGTCTTTAGAATCGTCTCCGAATTTGAAGTTAAAGTCGTAGTTGAACTTTTCCATGTTTGCGCTGAATTTTTCCATAGCAATTTCATATTTCGCCATTTCTTTTTCATAAACTTCTGCTCTTTGCGACATGATAGCTTCAACTTGCTTTTCGTATTCTTTCATTTGAGGCTCAAACGCTTCCATCTGTTTTCCAAATGCTTCCATGTCTTTTTCAAATTTAGCCATTGCTACTTTGTCTTTTGGATTTTTTGGAGCAACAGGAGGTTTTGGCATTTTTGACATATCAATTGCTGGAACAGGAGGCATTGGTCCTGAAGGAAATGCTGGCGGAGTAGGAGGTGTAGGAGCTGCAACATCAGATTCTCCATTGCCAAAAGTGCGAACAATAACTTTGTTGTTTTTGATAATCATTGGTGTTTTGAAATTTCCATCGGTATTAATTACAATAGCTTTTGATCCATTTTCGTTTGTTCCAATTGCCAATTCGCAGTCTTTAATAGCTTCGTCTCCGTCAATTCTGATCATTTGTTTTTTACCAGAATCCGATTTTACTTTGATTTGAATCCCAGTCAATTCTTCTTTTGTATTTCTTTTTACATCCGAAATTTCGACATCCAAATTATGATTTGCCTTTAATTGGCCTGGCAATTCATTTAATTCCTTATCAGTCGTGTTTTTAGTAATTTTGATTGTTTGCTCTGTATTCTTAACTGTGTCTCTTTGGATTGTTGCAACTTCAGCTTGTTTCTTTTCTTGTGCAATGGTTCTTATTTGAAATAAAAGAACAAACGCACCAAGAGCAGGTATTACTGCCGAATACTTCCAGTAATTTCTTTTGTTTGATTGATTTTTGTTTAACATGACAATTCGTTTTTTGATTAATGATTGATAAAAATGATTGGTGATTGCAACACAAGTTTCGTGTGTTGTGATTTTTAAAAGTGTGTATTGATACGCTTTTTTGTCGGCAATTTTTTTAGAAGCTTCACTATCTGCAATGAATTCAAGATTTTGAAGAATAGCTTTCTTATAAAGCCAGATAATTGGGTTGAACCAAAATAGAATGCAAAAGATTCTAGAAATCAAAACATCAATGGTATGCTTTTGATCGCTGTGCACTTTTTCGTGCTCCAAAATACTTTCCAATTCCGACGAAGTATATAGTGATGAGTTATATACTATGTAATCGAAATAAGAGAAAGGAGCTATATTTTCATTAACATCGATAAATTTAAAATCTTCCTGCTGTTCAATCTTTTTTCCTTTTAAAACAGAATTCAGACTGTAAAAATCAAGCGCAAATTTGATCATGAAGCCTAAGAAGCCAATTGCGTAAACGACAGCTGCAACCAAAGTCCAATTGATTTCAAAATTTTCTTCTTCAATAACAGAAACAGTTGTAGGCTTATGCTGAGTGTCATAAACAGCAACTTCATGATTTGAAGTTGGAATATTCGATACATCCGTTGTTGTAGTTGTAATTATTGGATCTGGCGCTGGCACTGGAGGCGCTTCAACCCAAATCACTTTCGTATAAACTACAAAAGGCAATACCACAGAAGTGATTAATCCCGCCATTAAAAACCAGCGGCTACTGTTAAAAAAAGTTTCTTTGCGAAGTAAAAAGATGTAAGCAAAATAAAACATTGCTAATAACCCGCTTGATTTTAAGATAAAAATGAAAAGTGCTTCCATAACTATTTTGATTACTTACCTGCTTTTGGATTTTCGATCATGTCTAATATTTCTCGCAATTCGTCGGCCGAGATTTTTTCTTCTTTAGCAAAAAAAGAAACCATGCTTTTGTATGAGCTATTAAAATAATTGTCAATTGCAGTGCTCATGAACCCTTTTCTATAGTCTTCGATGCTTACAGCTGGATAATATTGATGTGTATTTCCAAAAGCATTATGTGCAACATATCCCTTTTCTTCCAGATTGCGAACAATGGTAGACAAAGTATTATAATGTGGCTGATCTTCTAAAATCTCTGCTTGAATTTCTTTTACAAAAGCTTTTTTCAGCTTCCATAAAATATGCATGATTTCTTCTTCTTTATTGGTCAGTTTTTGCATTTCTCAGTGATTTAAAAGATTAAAACTTTTTATTTTTTGGTTTTAATTTCGACAATACCATGCTCGCCTTTTTCACCAAATAAAGCTACAGCATCTAAGCTTTTAAAAACTCTTACCGATTTAATCGTGCTAGGAGGAAGGCTGTTCATATCAAAATCAGCAGGCATATCTTTTCCATCTAAAATGACAAGCGGAAAACCTGTTTTTACATTCGTTTTTACACCATTTGAAACAGCAACAGATGTTCCTTCATCAGAAGAAGTCGTAATAACCGTATTATTATCTTTATCAATAATTACAGTAGTGCTAGAATTTGCACTACTATTACTGTTAGTTTTTGTACTAGTATTAGAATTAGTATTAACATTGGTTTCGGTTTTTAGTTTATTGCTAATTGCTTTTTTAGGTTCTTTGTCATTAGAATTATTTACAGTCTGAATTCCTATTTTTTTATCGCCATTTTTATAAGTAATAATAATTACTCCGAATTCATTTATTGCTTTATCCGAATTTTGAATGGATTTTGAATGTTGTTTTCCTTTCTTTATATCGACTGTAATAGATGTCAGTTGGTCCGAGTCATTTCTCTTAATTTCTGACATTTCAAATTTCACATTGTGGTTTTTCTTCAAATTATTCTTGATTTCATTTAATTCGGCATCTGTAGAATTTTTACTGATTTTAAAAACATCTACAGATTCAATATTTGAATCGTTTTCTTTTATAATTTGCGGTTTCTCTTTCGCAATTACTTCAACTTGAAATAATAAAACAAATGTGGCAAGTGCAGGAAGCATAAGATAATACTTCCAGGAATTCCTCTTTTTTGATTGATTTTTGTTTAACATGACAATTCGTTTTTTGATTAATGATTGATAAAAATGATTGGTGATTGCAACACAGTTTTCGTGCGTTGTTATTTTTAAAAGCGTGTATTGATATGCTTTTTTGTCCGAAAGTTTTTTAGAAGCTTCACTATCAGCAATAAATTCCAAATTTTGAGTGATTGCCTTTTTGTAAAGCCATACGATCGGATTGAACCAGAAAATGATACTGAAGATTCTCGAAACCAATACATCAAAAGTATGATTTTGATCGCTGTGCACTTTTTCATGTTCCAAAATGCTTTCTAATTCTGATGCTGTGTAAAGTGATGAGTTGTACACGATATATTCAAAATAGGAGAAAGGCGCGATGTTCTCGTTAATGTCTACGAATTTGAAATCGGCTTGTTGTTTGATTTTTTTTCCTTTTATAATAGCATTCAAACTATAAAAGTCAATTGCCAGTTTTAAAAGAAAAACTAAAAGACCAATCCCATATAAGCCAAGAATAATATAATTCCAATTAAATTCTACCGATTCGCTGTCTGAGTTATTTATTAATGTTGTTTGGATGTTGGTATCGAAATTAGGAGCAGCATCAATCCATATTACTTTTGTGTAAGTCAATAATGGTAAAATTACTGATACTACCAAGCCAGATAAAAGAAACCATCTGTTACTGTTGAAAAATGTTTCTTTGCGCAGTAAAAAATAGTAAGCACAATAAAACATTAGCATTAAACTGCTTGATTTGGCGATGTAAATGAAAACTGCTTCCATAAACTGATTATTTTTTTTCGTTTTTATTTTCGATCATTGATAAAATCTCACGCAATTCATCTGCTGAAATTTTTTCTTCTTTAGCAAAAAAGGAAACCATACTTTTATAAGAACTGTTAAAGTAATTATCGATAGCGGTTTTCATAAATCCTTTTCTATAATCTTCAATTGCCACAATTGGAAAGTATTGATGTGTATTTCCAAAAGCATTGTGATCAACATATCCTTTTTCTTCCAGATTACGCACAATAGTCGATAATGTGTTGTAATGTGGCTGATCTTCTGTTATTTCGGCTTGGATTTCTTTTACGAAAGCTTTTTTTAGCTTCCATAAAATCATCATGATTTCTTCTTCTTTGTTTGTTAACTTCTGCATCTTCTCTAATTTTAATTCAAACCTACAACTATTTTTTTAGTTATGCAACTATAAAAATAGTTATTTAACTAAAAATTAAGTTTGCTTTCAGTTTTGAACGCAGAAATGCTATTCAAATTTAATGGTAATAAATTGAATGATAAGGGTTTAGAAAGTCAAAAGTTTTTTTATGAAATCTTCTCGTTGGTCAAAGCGTTCTTAATCCAAATGCAGCATCCCGTTGCAACAACTCCGATGCAGGCCATAAAAAGCCAGTTAATTTGATAGCCGAATCGGGTAATAATTTCAAATCCTAGCTTAGAACTGATAATATGGGCAAGGCTAAAACTCATTGTATAAAGTGCCATGTATCGGCCTTCTTGTCCGCGTGGTGCGCGGCTTAATGCAAATGCGTTAGAAAAAGGGAAAGTAAGCACTTCTCCAATCGAAATGCAAACCATGCTCACAACCAAAATTCCGGCCCAAAAATTAACTAGAAGTAAAAAGAAACTGCTCGCCATAACAAACGATCCAACGATGATAATTCTAATCTTCGGAAAAGCTTTTCGCTCTAAAAATCCAACTGTTGGCATTTCTAGAGTAAAGATTAATAGTCCGTTTAAAGTCATTAACAAACCGGTTTGGAATTCGCTTAAGCCGAATTTCTCATTATGATATAAAGGTAGTGTAGTAAATAACTGGAAGAAAATCATTGCCGTAATGAAACTTACAAACAAGAAAACCCAGAAAATTTTATCGTGAAAAACCGATTTTACATCGGTAGCACTTTCCGTTTTATCATCATGCGTTGCTTTTTTCTTTTCTTTTACCAATAAAGCAAAGATTGAAATCGAAATAATACAAGAAGCTCCGTCAACCCAAAACAAACCTGAATAGCCCATTCCCATAATAATCAAACCTCCAAGCGCTGGTCCGGCTGCAAAACCAAGATTTACAGCAAGACGCACAAGCGTAAGGGCACGAGTACGATTTTCGGGTTTGGCATAAGCCCCCAGAGACACAAACATAGCAGGACGAAACATATCTGCAATCGTCATAAGAACAAACATGGCGGCACAAAGCGCCCAGAAAGTGGTAATATATTGAACAAAAAATAGCGAAACGCCACTAGTGAATAAACTAAAAATCATGATTTTATAGAACCCGATTTTATCTGATAATTTACCGCCAAGCCAAGAACCCAGCATAGATCCAAAACCAAAAGCCACCATAATCCATCCGACTTGGTTATAGGTAAAATGAAGATCTTCTTTTAAATATTTAGATAAAAAAGGAAGAACCATTGTTCCAGCGCGGTTAATAAAAGTGATGATAGCAAGAATCCAAACTTCTCTGGTAAAACCTCGAAAGTTGTTAATGTAGTGAGTTAAGGCTGTTTTAAGCATTTTGTTTGATAAATTATCGTCACAAAGTTAGGAAACTTTGTCTCGTTAAGTGGTTGCTGTTTTGTTACTTTTGAACTATTTTTGCAGAAAATTTCTAAGATGAAAACTATAAACGCCCTTGTTTTATTGTTGGTATTTAATTTTGGCTTTGCACAAAAAAAGTTCAATAAGACCGATGTTCAAAAATTTCAAAAGAAAATCAATACCGAGTTTGCTGATCCTAAGACAAGTCCGTTGATGGCTGAAGATTTGAAAACCTTTAAAAGCTTAGAATTTTTTCCTATTTCAGAAACTTATTTTGTAACTGCCACTTTGGAAAAAGCCAAAGGGGGAAAAGTTTTTGAAATGAAAACTTCAGGAAATTATACTCCAAAGTATATTAAATATGGAACTTTAAACTTTAAAATAAATGGAAAAACCTTTAAACTTGCCGTTTACCAAAGTTTAGAACTTATCGTTCAAGAAAAATACAAAAATCATCTTTTCTTGCCTTTTTCAGATTTAACAAGTGGAAAGCAAAGCTATATTGGAGGCCGCTATATTGATTTAGAAATTCCGAAAGGAAATACAATAGCAATCGATTTTAATCAAGCTTATAACCCGTATTGCGCTTATAATTACAAGTATTCTTGTCCGCTTGTACCACAGGAAAACGATTTGAAAATTGAAATTAAAGCAGGAGTAAAAGCGTTTCATTAATGGAATATTTTAATTTTCATACACATCAATTTACCAATCAATCTAATGTTGTAGAATTGGTTAATCAGTATCCAAAAGATTTTGATGAGACGATTTCGTTTTATTCTATCGGAATTCATCCTTGGTACATTGACGAAAACCGAATTGATGAAGATTTGAGAATTATTGAAGAAAAACTGAAAACTCCAAACTGTTTGGCAATTGGCGAATGCGGTTTGGATAAAAGAATTGAAGTTCCGTTTGATTTGCAGATTTCAGTTTTTGAAAAACAATTGGAATTAGCAGAAAAATTCAATAAACCTGTAGTGATTCATTGCGTTGCGGCTTTTCAGGAAGTAATGGCAATCAAGAAAAAAATGAAGATAGGAGTTCCAATTATTATTCATGGCTTCTCAAAAAATAATCAACTGGCAGAGCAATTAATTGCAGCTGGATTTTATCTTTCGTTTGGAAAATATCTATTGAAAAATCCAGATTTAAAAACGGTTTTCCAGAATGTTCCAAATGATCGTTTTTTCTTAGAAACCGATACCATTGAAGAATCGATTCAACAAGTTTATGAATTAGCTTCAGAATATAAAGGATTAAATTTAAAAGAATTACAAGACGTTATTTTAAGTAATTATAGAAAGTTATTTGGACAATAATAAAGAGTATAGAATAAAGAGTATAGAATAAAGAGTATAGAGTAAAGATTTTTTGTGTTCAAAGTTTGTCACCCTGAGCGAAGTCGAAGGGCGCTCCAATTAGGGCTTCGACTTCGCTCACCCTGACAACGAAAAAACTTGAAACTTGAAACCTGAAACATCTATAAACCTGAAACAAAAAAATTAAAAAGAGAATATATGGCAGAATGGACAGAAAGAGCAGAGCTTTTGTTTACTAAAGAAGGATTAGAAAATTTACAAAAATCTAATGTTTTAGTCGTTGGGCTAGGAGGAGTTGGATCTTTTGTGGCTGAATTTTTAGCAAGAGCAGGAGTGGGCAACATGACAATTGTAGACGGAGATGTTGTAGATATTACGAATATTAACCGTCAATTGCCAGCTTTACATTCTACAGTTGGACAGCCAAAAATTAAAATTGTCGGCGATCGATTGATGGATATTAATCCGGAATTGAATTTAACTCGTGTTCAGGAATTTCTTTCGCCAGAGCGTGCTTTTGAGATTGTTTCTCCAGAATTTGATTATGTTTTAGATTGTATTGACAGTATTACTCCAAAATTAAACCTGATTATTGCTGCAAAACGCAAAAGAGTAAAAATCATTAGCAGCATGGGAGCAGGAGGAAAAATGTTGGCTTCTAAAGTTAAAGTAGCAGATATATCAAAAACGATTAACTGTTATTTTTCAAAAACAGTCCGTAAGCGTTTAAAAGAAGTAAAAATCAATAAATTGAAAGTGGTTTTCTCTTCTGAAATTCAAGACGAAAAAAGCTTAAAATTAACAGACGGTAAAAACTTTAAAAAGTCATTTTACGGAACAAACAGCTATATGCCAGGATTATTTGGCTTGCACGCTGCCGAAACAGTGATTAGACATTTGCTTAAAAAATAAGGTTCTAAGATGCTAAGATTCTAAGTTGCTAAGTTTTTTGTAGCTAGAATGTTGAATCTTAATTTCTTGAACTTATAATATAGAACTTAAAACAACTTTGACAAAGTTCAAAACTTTGTCAAAGTTAGATGCAAAAGAGAGAAACCTTAGAGTCTTAGTATCTCAGAACCTCAGAACCTTAAAAAAATGATTAAAACAGTAATTTTTGATATGGATGGCGTAATTGTTGACACGGAGCCAGTTCATCGTTATGCCTACTATTTACAATTTTCAGAATTGAATATCGAAGTTCCAGAAGAAATGTACACTACGTTTACTGGATTTTCGACTCGAAATACATTTCAAACTTTAAAAAGTTATTTCCCTACTGTAGAGCAGGAAGTGGAAGATTTGATTCAGCGAAAAAGAACTATTTTTAATGAAGCTTTTGATACTAAAGAAGATTTACATCTTTTGGATGGTGTTGAAGATTTGATTAAAGATTTGTACAACAGCGGAATGCAATTAATTTTAGCTTCTTCGGCTTCAAAAGTCACTATCGATCGCGTTTTTACAAGATTCAATCTGCACCAGTATTTTACGCATATTGTAAGCGGAGAAGATTTTCCGCAATCAAAACCTAATCCAGCGATATTTATTCATGCGGCTTCTCTTTCTGTTGCACCAAAAGAAGAATGCGTTATTATTGAAGACAGTACAAATGGAATAAAAGCAGCAAAAGGCGCAGGAATTTATTGTATAGGATACAATAGCGAGCATTCTCATCTTCAAGATTTATCTGAAGCTGATTTAGTTATAGAACATTTTAACGAATTGAATGCTAAAAAAATATCACAGTTAAAGGACTGAATTATATTAAATTTAACATTTGTTCCCTAATTGAATTTGTAAATTTGGATAAAAAATAAAACTTAAAATAATGAAGAAACTACTTATTGCTTTAGCCTTGATTTTAGCGCCATTAGCATCAGAAGCGCAAGTAAAAACTCCACAAGCAAGTCCAAAAGGATATATCAAACAAACTGTTGGTTTAACTGATGTTGAAGTTACGTATTCAAGACCAGGAGCAAGAGGAAGAGCTGTGTTCGGAAATTTAGTTCCGTTTGGAAAATTATGGAGAACTGGAGCTAATGAAAATACTATTATTAATTTTAGCGATGACGTAATTATAGACGGAAAAACGCTAAAAAAAGGAAAATATGCAATTTATACAGTTCCTAGAATCGAAAGTTGGGATATCATTTTCTATCTTTCTACTGATAACTGGGGATTGCCAGAAAACTGGAGCGATTCGTACGTAGCTTTAAAAACTACAGTTAAAGAAGATGCTTTGCCAACTCCAATTGAAACTTTTACAATAGGAATCAACGGATTAGATCCTAATTTCGGATATTTAGATATCGCTTGGGAAAATTCTCATGTATCTTTAAAATTTGAAGTTCCAACAGCTAAAATTGCTACAGCTAGTATCGATAAAACTTTGGCTGGTCCAACTTGGAATGATTATTTTGCAGCATCTCAATATTTATTCCAATCAAATGGAAATATTGAAACGGCTAGAAATTATATAGACAAAGCGCTTGATATGAGTTCAGATAAACCGTATTACGTAACAAGATTGAAGTCTCAAATTCAAGCAAAACAAGGTGACAAAAAAGGAGCAATCGAAACAGCAAAAGCTTCTCTAGCATCTGCTGAAGCGGCAAACAACGCCGATTACGTAAAATTGAATAAAGATAGTATCGCTGAATGGAGCAGATAATAATTCTTTAGAATTCTTAAATTCCAATTTTTAAAATATCAAAATCCAAAACTGACGAGTTTTGGATTTTTTTTGTCTTCAAAATAAAATAGACAGACTTGTCTGTTTTTTTTAAAATGTTTTTTATATTTGCAGATATAAATTAAGATGTTATGCTGCCAAAAGAAAGAATATTAGAAAAAACATTTACTTTATTTCACACACAGGGTTATAATGCTACGGGCATCAATCAAATTATTCAAGAGGCAAAAGTTGCAAAGGCAAGTTTTTATCAGCATTTTAAATCTAAGGAGGATTTGTGCGTGGCCTTTTTAAATCAGCGTCATTTCTTTTGGTTTGAAGAATTGCAGAAGTTTACATCCAAAGAAGAGGAGAGAAAACTAAAAATTTTAGCTTCTTTTGATTTCCTAATTTATATGAATAAAAAGGAAAATTTTAGAGGTTGCAGTTTTCTAAATATTCTATCAGAAATTCAATCAGATAATATTAAAATTTTAAACGTAATTCAAAACCATAAAGCTGATTTACGCGTCTATTTTACCGAAATTTTAAATGATACTCTTTTATCAGATCACGTGTATCTGCTTTTTGAGAGTTGCATTATAGAAAGTCAACTTTTCAAATCCAATCAACTTATTGAGCAAACTAAGAAAATTATCCAAACTTTAATCTAATTATTATGGAACAGAAATTGCCATTGCCGCCTTTCTCGTATGAAACAGCAATAGAGAAAATTCAATTAGCAGAAGATGCTTGGAACAGTCAGGATCCAGAAAGAGTTTCAAAAGCCTATACGATTGACAGCGAGTGGAGGAACAGAAATCAATTTGTAAACGGAAGAGAAGAAATTGTACAGTTCTTAACGCAAAAATGGAAAAGGGAGAAAAATTATAAACTTAAAAAAGAATATTGGGCGCATACCGAAAATAGAATTGCAGTTCGATTTGAGTACGAATATCAAGATCTTGAAGGAAACTGGTTTAGAGCCTATGGAAATGAGAACTGGGAGTTTGATGCAAATGGTTTGATGCAAAAACGTTTTGCCAGTATCAATGATCTTTCAATAAAAGAAGAAGAAAGAAAACTTTAAGAAATTTAATTCATGGAGGGCGGTTCAGGAATTTTTACCGTCCTTTTTATTTTCTTTATAATTAATAAATAAAAAGTAATGCCTCCTAAAATAATCAGCAATGCGATTTGAAGTTGGCCAAGTACATTGTTTCTGCTGTACATAGCATTTGCGACAGCAAGTTTTGCTTTTCCTTCTTCAATCTGAATTTGCGAAAGAGATTCGAGAGTTTTTAATGCTTGTGCACTCGAATTGGCTATTTTCTTCCAATCTTTATTTTCAACCTGTTTGTTGATTTCTTTGCATGAAAGTAAAAAAGCATCAAAGTACTGTTTTTCTTTATTTGTTAAAACCGTTTTAGCATACAAATCATCAATATTATGAATAATGTCTAAGGTGTGAATAATTTCATCCTTCTTGATATTATCGCTTAAATCTAATTTTTCAGCTTCAGCTTTTATAAAATGAAGTTCTTTAGAATATTGAAAAATATAATGCGCCACAACCAATCGGTCTTTGTAAATAGCATTGATATTATCATTTACGTTTTTAGAATTTCGCAACGTATTAAAGTTACCAAGCAGAATGATAAGCATTACAACTAGTAATATAAAAGCAGCTTTGGTTTTATTGCTGTACCTTCTGTGATCTTTCATAAAGCTTTTTTTAGATAACAATAATTAATCAATCATTCTGTTCTCAACGAGTTCAATGTTTTTTATAGCGGCCAGCGGAGTAATTTTTACTTTTTTATCTCCTTTGACAAAATAAAAGTAGTACAAACTATTGTTTCCAATAACAAAAACGTTTTTAGATTCTCCTTCGTTAAAATCCATTTGATAGCTGTAATCCAATTTGTTTTCTTTTAGCTTTTTCTTAGTAAAATAACCTCCTGCCATACCATAGCCAAGAAAAAAAGACAACAGAAAAAGTATAAGTGATTTTATGGCAATGCCATTATAGTAGCTTTTAGTTTCTTCTGGAGATAATGCATCAGTCGATTTTAGTTCAAAAGATCTTTTTACAAAGGCCAAATCTTTATTCTTCGCTAAAAAAGAAGGAAGATAAAAATGCACCAAAAAAAGTATAATTATGGCTCCAAGAATAATTGGGTTTGAGGTAAATTCAGCAATCGGACTAATTAAAACGTCCATAATAGTAGAATACCTTAAGATATTAATTCCGAATTGATAATAATAAATACTGTCTTTTAGTATTCCCATTACAATCAAAAAGAGATAGCCAAATGGCAATAGTTTTTCTAAATCGTCTGAAATCTTCATTTCTTCAGCTTAAAATTGGTTAGTTTTAGGTCAGTTTTACAACGTACTAAAATAGTCTTTTTTACTTACAATAAATGAAGAATTGTATTGGAACGAAATTGTTTTTCTATTTTATAAATTTAATGAAGGAAACAAAAAAGTCTTTCAGTGAAAATAAAAAATTATCGTGCAATCTAAATTTCTCTCCTTCAACATAATCTAAAGGGAAATTTGGACTTTTTATTCCAAAAGGACCAGAACCATTTCTGTTATAATAATACTCGTCTTTATTATCAGTATATCTTCCAGCACATAATAGATTAAAGGTAGTACTTTTTTTACTTGATTTTAAAACACTAATATCAATCCAAACTGGAACTTTATTTTTTCGATATAGTAGATCAACAACTTCGGTATCAGTTAAATCTAATTTTATTGTTCCCTGATCTTCTGGGTATAGATCAAACTGTGTTAAGCTAGGATCATCCGTACTTACACTAAGAATTACATTGTATTTAAAATCTGTCTCTAATTTATCTTTGACATATCGTTCAGCAAATTTTAAAGCTATTAAGCTTGCTCCATGTAGATGAAATAAAAATTCTTCTTTTGTCATTTTATCAAAGTATAGAATTTCTAAAAGTTTAATCCAAAACTAACTCATTATCATCCGATTTTCCTTTAAAGAACAAAAACTGAAGTAAAAGAGCCAATACAATAGTCAAAATAGCTCCAATAAA
The DNA here is from genome assembly GCF_058135255.1 of Flavobacterium sp. LK-23. Lineage (NCBI taxonomy): Bacteria > Pseudomonadati > Bacteroidota > Flavobacteriia > Flavobacteriales > Flavobacteriaceae > Flavobacterium > Flavobacterium sp. LK-23. Next base: position 17,139 of record NZ_JBYUVT010000027.1, on the reverse strand, counting down.
ATTAAGCCATAAATAACCCAGTTTCTCCTGTCTGTAAACCATAAAATAATAAATCACAAAAATCGTAAGCTGACTTATGAGAGCACTGATAAACATTGGTTTTGCCTGAACTCTTTTGGTATAAAAAGCTACAAGGAAGATTCCTAAAACAGTTCCGTAAAAAATAGAACCAATAATGTTTACAAGCTGAATTAAATTTTCAAACAAAGTTCCAACGCAGGCAAAAAGTATTGCTATAACTCCCCAAAAAAGAGTAAAAAACTTGGTAACATGCAAATAATGTTTCTCCGACTTTTCTTCTTTCTGATTTCGTTTGTAAATATCTATTGCTGTTGTAGAAGCCAGTGCAGTTAATCCAGAAGCAGTTGAAGACATGGCAGCCGAAATAATAACGGCCAATAACAATCCGATAAGGCCTTTTGGTAAATAATGCAGAATGAAATGAAAGAATACATAATCTTTATCGTTGGTTTCTGAATTACTATCAGCTCTCGAAATTATTTCTTTGGCTTTATCGCGAAGATCTTTTTCTTTATTGGATAGCGCAACCAATTCTTTACGCAAAATCGGATTGTCATAATCTTGATTCAGCTGATCGATGTACAATAAATTAATAACTTTTTTATCTTCAGAAAGTTTCACTAGTTTTTCTTCTAAAACATGATATTCTTGTTTATAAGCCGACTTCTCAATTGCAATTTTATTATTCGGATTAAAATTTAAAGGAACCGGATTGAATTGAAAAAATACAAAAACCATAACTCCTGTAAGAAGAATAAAGAACTGCATTGGCACTTTTAGAAGTCCGTTCATGATTAATCCCATTTGACTTTCGCGAACTGATTTTCCAGATAAATAACGTCCCACCTGTGATTGGTCTGTACCAAAATAGGCAAGTGCCAAAAAGAAACCTCCTGTAATACCACTCCAAAAAGTATATTTTTCTTCGGGATTAAAAGAAAAGTCAACAATATTCATTTTGTCATTTGCTCCAGCAATATGCAGCGCACTATTAAAAGTCATATCGTTTGGAAGATAATGCAGAATCAAGAAAAACGTGATAAACATTCCAGACATAATGACAAACATCTGCTGTTTTTGCGTAACGTTTACCGCCTTTGTTCCTCCAGAAAAAGTATATATGATTACTAAAACTCCGATAATGATATTCATTACAGTTAAATTCCATCCTAAAAGTGCAGACAAAATAATTGCTGGAGCATAGATAGTTAAACCAGTTCCTAGACCTCTTTGCACTAAAAACAAAATTGCAGCAAGCGAACGGGTTTTTACATCAAATCTTTTTTCTAAAAATTCATAAGCCGTATAAACTTTGCTTTTATGATAGAGCGGAATAAAAGTCAAACAAATAACAATCATCGCAATTGGCAAACCAAAATAAAATTGCACAAAACCCATTCCGTCATGATAAGCCTGTCCTGGAGTGGATAGAAACGTAATTGCACTCGCTTGTGTCGCCATTACAGAAAGACCTACAGTATACCAAGGCGTTTCGTTGTTTCCTAAAATAAAATCTTCTACGTTTTTACTTCCTCGGGTTTTCCAAGAGCCGTATCCAACAATAAATAAAAGTGTAACAATAAGTACGATCCAGTCAAATAGCTGCATAGGTTATGAGTATAATTGCATGATTAAGAAAAAGATAGCAATATAGATTGCATTTGCTACTAAAACATAAGTGTAGCTTTTTTTCCATTTTTTTGTTTTTTTAGCTTCCATATTTATTGCTTTAAATCTTGTTTAGGAGCTTCAATTGGCTGTTTTAGAGAAATAATATTCGATAATAATCGATAGGCTCCAGAAACACCTTCTGGCAATTCTCTAAAGAAACTTAAACCCGTGTAAATGTAATATCCTTTTCCGTAAGGTGCGACAAGAAGAGCTCCATCTTTTGGAGATTCTCCTTTATCGTGCGACGAAATAATAGGAGTGAAGGCAGGATCATATTCGTTTGGATAATATAAACCTTGTTCTTGTGTCCATCCTTGAAAATCTTTTTCAGATATTTTATTAGGCGTATTTAAAACAGGATGATTTGGCGCTAAGAATGTAACTTTAGCATTTTCTTCTGTTACACGATCGTTTGATAATTTCAACGGATAAGGAGCAATTTTATCCGTCACTAATTTTCCGTTTGTATTGTATTGAACAATCATGTTTTTACCGCTTTTTACAAAATTGAAAAGTATATTTTGCTTGTTTACCAAAGCATTTACGGTATTGTAAGCACGAATTCCGGTAATTACAGTACTGAAAGAATCTAATTTTTCTGGCGTAATTTCTTCGGGTTTTAAGATCGAAACTTTATATCCCATTTGAGTCAAACTTTCCGGAACTTCGTCTCCAGCGCCCATAATATAAGCAATGGCATCGCCAGAGATTTTCAAATCAATTCTAATGCATTTTGATTCAGCTGGTTTTAAAACCATTTGTTTGGTAATATGGCTAAAATCAATAATAGTTTGGTCTTTATCAAATCGTTTTTTGTCTACAATTGCGACACTTTTTACTGTCGCTTCCTCTGCATTCACTGGAGGCGTAACTTCAAAATAGAAGATTTGCTCGTTGCCTTTTTTGTCTAAAACAAACGGGATTTCTTTTGGAGAAACAGACCAGCTTTTAGGCAACTCTAATTGGAGATTTCCTTTTATATCATCTTTTCCAGCGCGAACTTTTACCGGAACCATTTTGCTTTTAGTATTTCCAAAAATTAAAACTTTTTCTAAAATTGAAGTTGTAACTTCTGGAACGATATCAAGAAAATTGTACATTTCGCCTTTTACGCCATCATTGTACTTGTATACAACAGTACGCTCAAACGGAATCTCTACCTCATTGATTTTGATGTTAAAAACCACTTTTGTATCTCTAATAATATCTGGTATACCAATAATTTCCTGATTAGAAACAGTGTACATTCCAACTGTCGCTTTTTCTTTTAACCAATAAGGCTGGGTATATTCTATATTGTTTGGAAGCTGTAGCTGCAGATTAATTTTGTTTTCGTTATTGTTCTTCAATACAACGTTTTGGGCTGTTGTTTGATTGCCTGGAAGCGTAGTTACACTAATTAATTGCATTCCGATAGAACATCTATTAATAGCTTCAAGAGTTAATTTTATTGTACTTTCTGGCGTTGCTTCTTGTTCACTGGCAACCGCTTCAAGATATAAACCAGAACAAGATGCGATAATGTTTTTTATAGCAGCAAGTTTAATCTCTTTCCAATGGGTATCGTCTAAAGCTTGAATCATTGCATAGGCTTTGACTAAATCTGGAATACTTGCAGAAGGATGGCTAAAATCGTATTTTGAAATGATGGAAGAAATCAAATCTCCAACTGGTTTTCCGTTTTTAACACGGTTCCAGCTTGTATCTATACCGTCAAATAAATTATCACGTTCTTTTGGGGTTTCGCCATTAATTAGCTCTAAATATTCGGTTTCTTCACCACGAACACCAGTACTTCCAAAACCTTGTGACTGATGACGGCTTCGGCTTAAAGCAGCGATTTCCTGATTTGATTTTCCTATTCCTGTGTAGTAAACACCTGTTTCTAGTTTGGTGAATTTAGATTTATTGGCAGCATCAAATTTTTCTTGGCTTCCGTAGAACCACCAAGACGGATTAAAGAATTGGCGTTTTACCTGCCAAGGAGAAACATATTTTAATTGTTCAGGATAAACTTTAGGATCGTTTGTTAATTTGAAACTTTCGACACTCAGCATTGCAGAAGAGGTATGATGCCCGTGTGTTGTACCAGGAGAACGATGATCAAATCTATTAATAATAATGTCTGGCTGAAATTTTCTAATGGTCCAAACTACATCAGCAAGCACTTTGTTTTTGTCCCAAATATCTAAAGTTTCAGATGGATTTTTTGAAAAACCAAAATCGTTTGCTCTAGAAAAAAATTGTTCGCCACCATCTATTTTTCGAGCTTCAATTAATTCTTGAGTTCTAATAACACCTAGTAATTCACGCAATTGCGGGCCAATTAAGTTTTGTCCTCCATCTCCGCGAGTAAGTGATAAATAACCCGTTCTGGCATTCATTTCATTGGCTAAATACGAAATCATTCTAGTGTTTTCATCATCAGGATGCGCGGCAACGTACAATACAGATCCTAAAAAGTTTAGTTTTTTGATTTGATTGTAAATTTCAACTGAATTTGGTTTTTGCGGCTGTTGTGCAAATGAAATCTGAAAACCTATAAAAAATAGAAGAAAGATTTGAATCTGTATTTTTCGCATGGTGAGTGTTAGGTGTTTTTTGAAATTATTCCAAAAATAGTAATTATTTTATGGAAGATTATTTAAATGAAATGTTAACGCTCAATAATTATACCTTTCTTTAAGATGATGAAACAAAAAAGCTGCCAGATTGATTCTGACAGCTTCTTAAAAATATATATTTGATGCCGTTTACTGCTTATTTCAATTTGTTTTCTGTATCAACGTAGTTTCCTGTAATAGTTACGCCAGTACCTTTTGTAACTTTTCCATAAATAGTGATAGAAGAAGTATTGCCAATGAAATTGATTTTAGCGCCACTATTCAATCTTAAATCTCCCCAAATTACAACAGATCCTTCAACTTGCAATGTAGCATTGCTATTGATAATTAATTCTGTAGGAGATGATTGCTGGTATTTACCTTGAGATAAACTTCCTCTCATGTTAAAAGTACCACCGCTATTTAGTGTTAAGTTGCTAAGAACGGTAATAGAACCACAATGTGTTAGAACTGCACCAGAATTAATGATTGCCGAATTAATAGCTGTTGCTCCTTGGTACGATTTTACTTCATTAGAATTTAAAATCAAATCTCTCCCTTGATTGTACAAACCATAAGTTAGACAGCTCGCAAAAGTAGTATTTGGTTTCTCCATTTTAATGATTTTCAAACCTCCAGTTCCGCTTGCTACATAAATGTAATTTCCGCTTGATTTTACATAGTTTGAAGAACCTGCAATTCCAACCGAACCTAATAAATTAAGCTGTGTTGCAGATTGATACACATTAAGTCCTAATGCACCGTTAGCAACAAAAGCATAGCCATCATTAAAAGAAACGGCATTGGTTACATTATCCTCACCTGCAGTTGCAATTCCGATAGTTTGTAATTTTGATCCACTGTTGATGTCGTATACACCAAGACCGTTTGGACCTTCAGAAACAAAAAGTTTTGTTCCGTCGATATCCATTGTTCTTTTTGCCCCACTAACGTCTACAGAAGTTGTAAAGCTTTTTTGCAACGCAAGAGTCGATTGATTGTAAATGTTAACTCCTTTAGTTCCACTTAAAGTAACTACCTTATCACTTGTTAAAGCAATAGAACGCAAATCGGCCATAGCAGCTTTTCCTGCAATTACTTTTGTAGAACTGTTTACTTTAAACAAACTTCCGTTGTCTCCCGTTACAGCAAAATAATTAGAAGCATTAGCAGCTACGTCTGTTGTAACTCTACTTTCTAAGTAATTTGTTTTCAATTTATCTGTAAGCAATCCTGAACTTAACTCCATATTAAACACAATTGCCGGATTCCCTGCTAGTTGAGTGTCTTTGTCCACATCTTTAGCAGCTCCAATAATTAAATTTGATCCTGAAAAAGTCAGAGAGGTAATATCTGTGCTTGGAATTAGGGCAGAAGTGACCAATTTTGGTTTGTAAGGATCAGAAACATCAATCACGTCAATAGCTCCAGAATAAGCATCGCCTCTCATAATATAAGAAACATAGGCGTAATTTCCGTTTACAGTAACGTGACTAGCTTGTAACGTTCTTCCGTTTGCATCAACTGGTGGTTTTACTTCGGCAATTTGAACAAGAGGAAAAGAAGTGTTGGTAGTCTCTGCAGATTTTCCTGCTAAAGCACCATTTTCGATCGAGATTACCCCAGAATTAGTTAAGTCAAGTCTTTGGTTTAATGTAGATTGATCTGAGGTAATGGTAATGTTATTTGACGATTGCCCATCGTTTTTGTTGTCATTATTATCGTCACAACCTATTAATAGTGACATTGCTAAAAATGAAAGCAAATAAACATTCTTTTTCATAAATTTCTTTTTGGATTTTAAAATTCGGCGCAAATATATATTATAAATATATTACAGATCAGCTTTTTAAGCGAAACTTGTTGTAATACAGTTATTTATATTGAATATACAACATTTTAACAAAAGATCCCATTAAACAAATCATAAAAAAAGAGAGTATCATTTTTTTGATACTCTCTTGTATTGATCGCTAGTAATTTAGCATTATTATCTTCTACCGTGTCCATGGCCACGATCGTGATCATCGTGATCGTGTCTGTCATGGTGCTTATCATGTTTGTCGTGTTTATCGTAATGTTTGTAATCTTTACGATCGTAATGACGGCGCTCACTATAGCCATATACTGGTCTTGGCTTGTATGGTCTTTGTGGAGCTCCGTGGTATCCTTTGTAATATTTCACTCTATGACGGTCAAAATAAGTATAAGGAGTTCTACCATGATAATCTGTCAAAACTACTTTGTAACCTCCATACAAATCATAGTTTCTATATTGTCTAGGTAAGTAAGTCGCTCTTACCCATTTTCCTCCTCCGAAATAGATAAATTGAGCAGCACGAACATCGTAGTAAGCCTCAACATCTGGAAGATAGTAATATTCCATTTCTGTATATCCTACTGGTCCCCAAGCTGGCGGAGCACCAATATTTACGTTAACCGATACTTGAGCTTGTGTGGCGTTTGCAACCATTAGAAATAATCCGGCGATTGCTAATTTTATCGTTTTCATCTTTTTTTAATTTTATAATGTTAATCTTGAATAGGGATATTCATATACTGTGCCAAAAAATAAAAACAGATGTATTTTGTCGAGTAAAAATGCATTTCAACGCGTAATTTAGAAGCGTGTATGCTCTTAAAATATTGATTTATAGTGATTTTGTTTATGCTTAAAAGTTTCTTAAGAAAAATAAAAATTATTTGTAATTGACAACTCTAGGCTTTGCAAGTTCGAAACTTTGAAGTCCGTAATCGGTAGTTTCAAAAGTATTTGTTTTGAAAACATTATCGCCTTGCTGCGGAATACTTGGATAATAAGATAACGATAGCTGGAATGAACTGAAAACCAAATAGTCATTACTAATTAATAATCCCACAGTAAGTTTAGAATAGGTTTTGCTCTTTGTCATTGCCATTTCTGGACTGCCCAATACCGCAATGGAATAATTGAAAAATGGATTTAAACGAAACCCCAGTAAAGAGTGTGGAGAATAGGTTTGTGTCTGCAATGATAAAACGGCTTTGCTAGTTCCGTATAGATAGGAATTAAAACCTGCGATTCCATTTTCTTCATTTATATTTAACTGATCTCCAATTATATCATCACGATTTATTCCAATTACCACTTTCGGATTTACGAATTGTCTAATTTTCCAATTTCCGACGCTAAATAATTTCGTAAAATAATTGGATTCAAATAGAAATGAAGTTTGATAGGTTTTGGATTGATGAAAAAAAGTTCCTGCTTCAAAATTCATACTTAAGAATCCTAAACGGTAATAATTTCCAAAAGAGAATTGAGCCCCGACATAAGGCCGCCAAAAAGTGTTTTTATATTGATATCCAAACGTAGCACCGTATATTCTTCCTATCGGTACGTCTTCTGTCTGTCCATTTCTAAATATATAGCTGTCTTTGATAAATTTTCTTGTATTCAATCCAATTCCGCTCAGAATTAGCTTTTCAGAAGAATAAAAATGATTTGGGTCGTAAAGATCAGATGGCGACTCGCTGTAATTGACATTCAAAAAACGAGCAGTAGTAATAAGGTTGGTTATGGCTTTATGATTGTCTTCAAATACTTTAAAAGCGCGCCCCGCCCAAACATCTTGCGATGTATATTTTTTGGGCTGATAAGCAAATGTAGAATCTGGAGCCTGAAGTGTATCTTTTCTAAAACTTTCATCCATATAAAATCCGCCCGCCCATTTGGTCAGGGGAGAGTAGAAGTCTCGTTCGATATCGATGCTTTTAATGTAATTGTTATCTAAATCCATTTTGTAATGCAGAACAGTTCCTATATAAGTATTCTTAATATTGGGTACAGTATACGTTACTTCATTGGCATTTTGACCGTCATCAAAACGGTTGGTAAAACGATATTCAAGCTGTTGTCCGCTTCCAAAAAAATCTTTTTCTTTAAAACCTACCGAAACTTGATTGCTCGAAATAGAAAACCTCGGAATTGTACTCCAGGAATCTAAAACACGAATGGTAACATCTACAGAATCTGAAGCTTGACCCACTGTCTGATTGGAAATTCTAACTGCTGTAACATATCGTTGCGCACGAATTAAACGCTCAGACTCTAGGACTTTATAGGTGTTGTATGGAGTATTTCGCTTAAAAAGCAACAAGTTGTAAATGGCTATTTTCTTTGTTTTTAAGTGCAGTCTGTTACCCATTCTTTCTCCCCAATTTTTAGGAGTTAGGGTAGTATCGGCAACAGAATACCCAAAAGGATCGAGAGTAACAATATTGATTTTTCGAATAATTTTGCCATCATAATTTGTTGAATCAATCGGAACAAGCAATTCCTCTTTTTTCTTCGACTTTTTAGATCTAAAGAATAATTTATGCATGGTCTGCGTAAATTTATTTTTCTTAGAGTAATTTCTAATCTTAGTGTAGATTTCCGTAGTGTCTTTCTCTTTTTTTGGCTCTTTTTTATTATCATTTACCTGTGCATACCCGCTTTGTAAACAAAAGCACAGCAAAATAAAAAACAGTATTTTATTGTTTAAAGACATTCGGTAATTTTCTTCTAATAGTTTTAAGTTTTATGAATTTAAGGAATAAACAGATGCTATGCTAGCATAACGTTATTTTTAATTTTCTGTTGTAATTTTTCTTTTTCTCCAAGCAAATTTCCGCGGAACATGATTCCCCATAAGATAACCCCAAGCAGAAAGCGAATCAATTCGATCAAAAATAATTTTCAAAATAGCCAGAAGAGGAATAGCTAAAAACATTCCGGCAATTCCAGCTGCGGCACCTCCAACAATAATTCCCATAATAGACACAAAAGCATTTATTTCTACTTTAGAATTAATAATTAACGGCACAAGGAGATTATTATCAATAAATTGAACAATAACGTTTACAATCAAAATTCCGAGAATTACTGAAATTTCTCCAGATCCTGTTAATGATGCCAAAACGGTAATAATTCCAGCAATAAAAATTCCGATATAAGGAATCAAGTTCAAAATTCCTGTAATCAATCCGAGAAGGACGAAGTATTTCACGCCAATGATCCACAAACCTAAACTCGTCAGTACCGAAACCACAATCATTTCGATAATTAAACTGACGATGTAATTGTTGATTGAAACTTTTATCTGAGATAAAATATCCTGCAGAATACCATGATTTTCCTGTTTGATTAGTTTTGCAAAAAACAGTTTAAAATGTTCTTTATAAATTAAAAACAAAAAAGTGTAAATGATCATAATGGTACTGTCCAAAAGAACATCACTTATCGAAATTATAAACGACCCAAGTTTAGCTTGACCCGTTTTGACCGAATCTTTTGTAACAGAATCGAGATATTTTTTCTGTTCGCCAATACTTACCTGAAAATTTTCTCTTATAAACTTATGAATTTCGACAATAAAGGAGTTTGCATTTTTCTTTATAGTATCAAAATCATTTGCCATATAAGTGACTTGGTAGGAGATAAATACTAGAATTCCGACCACAATAGAAATAAAAATAGCAAGACAGACTATAGCGGCGAGATGCCTCGGAAACTTAAGTTTGGTCTTTAGAAAAGTAAAAATCGGAAGGAGTAAAACGGCAAATAAAAATGCCATTAAAATGGGCGTAAGAATATCTTTTCCGAGACAAAAAATGAATGCAAAACAAATTAGAGTTATAAGAATAAAAGCAAGTTTTGCATAAAAGGGTAATGTTATGGGCCGAGTCATTTTTTATTTTATTTAGCTGAATTTATAAAACAAATATTACACTTTATTTGTCTTTTTACGTTCTAGCTTTTTTTGCGCCCGTTATAAAATTCCCATTACATACTTAGTCAAAAAACTCTCGCTCTTCATACTTTGCAGGAATAATCGATATTCCTTTTTGAAGCAGTAAATTGTTCGGGAAAACAATTTTTTCTCCTTCCTTTGTTTTTAAGCTTACATGAAACGTATTAATGTCTTCGATTTCAGCTTCAATTGGAAAATCTTTATCATGAATTTTAATAGTATCTCCAATTCTAAAAGGAAAAGAGAAGAATAAAACCATTCCGGAAGTGATATTGCTTAAAATAGACCATTGGGCAAACATAGCAACACCAATTACAGTTGCAATAGAAGAAATGGTGATAAAAATATCTTCTGTTTGAACTCCCCAGATTACAATCAAAGTGGTCACAACAAGTATATTCATTAAAATATTAATGTACTTGATAATCAGATTGGTACGATGTTCAAATAATTGGCTTGTAGCCGCAAATTGCTTTATTAGTTTAGCAATTACTATACGTAGTACAATCAAAACACCAATAAGAATGATTGTCGCTATTATTTCTCGGCTATACTCTTTAAAAGAAAACATAAATAAATTTTTACACTAATGTAGTCAAAAAATCGTAAACTTTGGCTGTCGGAAGCCCCATTACATTGGTATAAGAGCCTTCTACTTTTGCAACTGCCATAAAACCAAACCATTCCTGAATGCCATAAGCACCAGCTTTGTCGTAAGGTTTGTAGTTTTCTATATAATATAAAACAGCTTCGTCTGACAAATCGTTGAAGGTTACTTTTGTAATATCATGCAAAAGAGTAGAGGAGTCTGCTGTTTTAAAACAAACAGAAGTAATGACTTCATGCGTTGCATTAGACATCGATTTAATCATTTCAAATGCTTCTTCGGCACTTTTAGGCTTTCCTAAAGCTTTATTCTGGTGCCAAACAATGGTATCGCTTGTAACCAAGATTTCATTTTCTTTCAATTCTCCTTCAAAAGCACTGGCTTTTAATTCGGCTAGATAATCGGTAATTTCTACCGCTTTTAATTCTGATGGATAAATTTCTTCAACGTCTTTTAAGCGAATTTCAAAATCAAGATCTAAATCCTTAAAAAATTGCTGTCTACGCGGAGAACCCGAAGCTAAAATGATTTTATATTTTTTTAGTTTTTCTTTAAGCATTGTATTTGATATTTAAGGCAATAACCAAGATTGATAGGATTCCGAAGAATAAGATAAGTTTTAAGATGTTGCTTAAATGATGAAATTCCTTTTGAGATTTTGCATTGAATATTTTTACTATAAAATAAAGCAAAGGCGCTAAAACAGTGGCAAAAGCATAAAATACTGAAATGTAAAGCTTGTTTTGCATGAAGTACGTATTGCAATAAAGTGCACACATAATAAACGCAACAACGGCAAAGCCCAAAGCGATTTTAGCGGCTCTATTAACTCCTATTGCAACAGGTAACGTATTCATTCCCATATTGTAATCGCCATTGACATCTTCGATATCTTTTATAATTTCACGAATAAAATTAATCATAAAAGCAAATAAGGCATAGTCTATTAGAATAGAAAAAAGACTAGCCATTTGGGCTTGATTTTCGCCTGTAGTAGCAGGAAAAAGATCAAAAACCCCAATGATTAATACGCTTGTCGCTAAAAGCAATGCTACTACAAAATTGCCTAAAATCATAATCTGTTTCAGACTCGTTGCATAAAAATATAGAAGCGAAGCTATTAGAATAAAAAGGGATGCAAAAGTCGGCCTCATAATAATATTAGACAGAATAAAACCAATTGCAACGCCAGAAATATTTAAACCTATATAAATATTATAAGCAGCAGTTTCTGTAATTCCTTTTCCAACGACAACATTTTGCGGTTTGTTAATGCTATCAGTCCCTACATCGTAAATATTATTGATTACATAACCTGCAGCGGCTAATAAAACAGTGCTTAAAACAAGCAATCCATATTGCCAGTCAGCCAATGCCAGCGGAACCTGCTGTTGTTTTAAAAAGGCATAGCGAAAAAGCAGCTGCATAAAAGCAAGCATTAAAAGGTTTTTATAACGAATAAGTTTTAGGAATTTCATATTCTAGGGTTCTGAGAGGCTAAGATTCTAAGGTACTAAGTTTTTTTTTAATGGATACTGGGACTGAAAACTGCGACTGATTACTTAATCGTGTTTTCCGTTAAAATAATCCATCCATTTTCCTTGCACTTTCATCACTTGCTCGATAACGTCTCTCGCAGCGCCACGTCCGCCTTTTACGTGTGAGATATAACGGCATAGCGTTTTAATTTCTGGACTAGCATCTTGCGGACAAGTTGGAAGTCCAACTAATTTCATTACATGAAAATCAGGGATATCGTCTCCCATATACAACACATTTTCGGGTTTAATATTGTTGCTTTCGCAGTAAACGTTAAAAGTCTTTACTTTATCAGGAGTTCCTAAATGAATGTCATTAACGCCCAAATTACGCAAACGAACACGAACGCCTTCATTGCTTCCGCCAGAAATAATGCATACATGGTAACCGCTTTCAATGGCTGCTTTCATTGCATAACCATCACGAATGTTCATTGTTCTTAATATTTCGCCTTCATTGGTTACAAAAACAGAACCATCTGTAAGTACGCCATCTACATCAAAAACAAACGTTGTGATGTCATTCATTATTTCTTTATAACTTTTTCCCATTATGCTGTATAGATTGTGTTAGGATTTTATAGATATTTTTTTTGTTTTCGTCTTGTAAAAACGCCATATGCGCGTTGGTTGTGTTAGAATCGTGGCGTATCGCTGGACCTGTCTGTGCATCAATAGGATCGAGTGTATTGATTTTATCTGCCGTTTCCTGAATTAGAGGCTTTAAAACAGCAAAAGGAACTTGGTTTTCTTCGCAGATTTCGTGTCCCATTTGATACAAATGATTCGTAAAATTGCTCACAAATACTGCAGCAATATGAAGCGCCTTGCGTTGTTCTGAACTTATAGAATAAACCGCAGTTGAAACACTTTTTGCAACGGTTTCCAAAAGTTTGAAATCGGCTGTATTTTCTGCTTCTAGACAGAAAGGAACAATAGAATAATCTAATTCTTTGTTTTTAGAAAATGTCTGAAGCGGATAAAAAACACCACGTCTGTTTTTAGAATCTAAAAGTTCAATGGAAGATGTTCCAGAAGTATGAACGACTAATTGATTGTTAAACGGAAGCTGTTCTGAAACTTCTGTAATGGCATTATCTGAAACTGAAATGATATGTAAATCAGCAGGTTCTAATGCTTGAAAATCGGTTACAATCTTTTCAGAATCAATCAGATGAAGTAAGGCTTCTTTCTTTCGTGAAAAAACCTGTTTAATTTCAACAATTTTGCTGGCAGAAAAAGCCTTTATCAAATGCTGTGCAACATTGCCGGAACCGATTATTGTTATCTGAATCATGAAAGCAAAATTAGTATTATTTTTTTTAATGGGGAGACTATTGAATATTGATAATGTTTTTTTGAAGTTTTTATTGTCTTCTGGTTTTGGTTAGAATTCTAACACTTTTTAGCTAAAAACAATTATTCAAAAAAAGCATATCTGTTTTGTAGGTTTAAACTTTCCATATTACCAATTCGTTTAAAAAATAGTCCTTATTTTTGGTTTTTATTAACAAAAGGCAAAGCCTGCTAATCAACAATTTTAAGTACTTTTGTCGCACTTTTATACAATGTAATTCCTAAGAAATGGATAAAAAAATATTCTCTTTTTTGTTTTCTACACGATTAATGGCCGTTCTTTTTTTAACATTCGCAATTGCAATGGGTATTGGAACTTTTATCGAAAGTAAATATAATACCGATACGGCTAGAATACTAATTTACAATACTTGGTGGTTTGAGGCAATTATGGCCATCTTTATGCTTAATTTCTTCGGAAATATCAAAAAATACCAATTGCATAAAAAAGAAAAATGGGCCACTCTTTTATTGCACCTTGCTTTTGTTTTTATCCTTTTAGGAGCTTTTATTACAAGATATATTAGTTACGAAGGAATGATGCCAATTCGCGAAGGCGCGGCAGAAAACCAAGTATATTCAGATAAAACTTTTTTAACCATTTTTGCTGATGGTGAATATAAAGGGGAAATGAAAAGAAGGGTTTTTGAAAAAAATCTTTTATTGTCTCCTGTTACCAATAATGATTTTAGCATTTCAGGAAAATTTGACGAAACTCCTTTTGAAGTTACCTATTCGAACTATATCATGGGAGCAAAAGAAGTGGTTAAGCCAGATCCAAACGGAACTTTATACCTTAAATTAGTTGAAGCCGGAGCGGGTGGAAGAGAAGAACATTACCTAAAAGAGGGTGAAGTTCAGAACATTCACAATGTTTTATTTGCTTTAAATAAGCAGACAGACGGTGCCATTAACATAAATACCACTGGAAAAGAGTACACAATCCAGACTCCTTTTGAAGGTGAATTTATGCGAATGGCAGATCAATTTAAAGGAAAAGTTACAAAAGATAATGTACAGCCTTTAATGATGCGTTCTTTATATAGCATTGGAGATATTAGAATTGTATTTCCTGAGCCACCATTGAAAGGAAAAGTAGATTATGAATCGAATAATGATTTTAAAGCAAAATCTCATTCTGACGCTTTAGTAGTTAAAGTAAAAGCAGAAGGGCAAGAAAAAGAGGTGATGCTTTTTGGTTCTAAGGGACAAGTTGGAGAAGCTAAAACAGTTAAAATTGGCAACATAGAATATTCTTTATTCTACGGAAGTAAAGCTTATATTTTGCCATTTAAAGTTCGTTTGAACGATTTTATTGCAGAGAAATATCCTGGAACAGAAAAAAGTTATTCTTCATACAAAAGTAAAGTGACTGTTCAAGATTCAACAGAAACTTTTGATGCTGATATTTTTATGAACCACGTTTTAGATTATAAAGGATTCCGTTTCTTCCAGTCTTCATTTGATCCAGATGAAAAAGGAACTGTTTTATCTGTAAACCATGATTTCTGGGGGACAAACATTACTTATTTTGGTTATTATCTATTATACATTGGTTTAATGGCGATTATGTTTACTAAATATTCTCGTTTTGGTGATTTGAAAAAGAAATTAGAAGCCATTCAGAAGAAAAAAGAAAAGCTAATTACTATTTTAGTTTTATTGATTAGTTTGAACGGATTTGCACAGCAAACGCCTCATGTTCATTCTCATGATCATAATCATGATCACGAGCATTCGGCAGATCCAAATGATCATGCCAATCACGTTACGGCTCCGCCAAGCAAGAAACAGTTAGATTCTTTATTGAATATTTATAAAGCGCCAGAAGCACACGCGGCAAAATTTGGTCGTTTGATTATTCAGGATGCTGGAGGTAGAATGAAGCCAATTAATACGTTTTCATCTGAATTACTTCGTAAAGTAAGTCATAATGATAAATACAACGGAATGAATTCTGATCAGGTTTTCTTATCTATGACGCAATACGCGCAGGTTTGGATCCAAGTTCCAATAATTTATATAAAATCTGGAAACGACAGTATCCGTAAAATTATCGGAATTGATTCAAAAGATAAATATGCACCATTTGTAAAATTCTTTGATGAACAAGGAAATTATAAACTGTCTCCTTATTTAGATGCAGCTTACAAAGCGGCAAATCCAAATCAGTTTGAGAAAGACTTTATTGAAACAGACAAAAAAGTAAATATAATGGAATCTGCATTGAGCGGAAGGATTTTGAAAATTTTCCCTATTCCAAATGATTCGAATAATAAATGGGTTTCTTATCTAGAACGTGATAATGCTGGTTTTAAAGGAATGGATTCTACTTATGTGAAACAAATTCTTCCATTATATTTTAGCGCTTTAAATAATGGTTCAATTTCTAAAAATTGGGATACAGCAGATCAATTAGTAGAAAGCATAAATGGATTCCAAAAGAAATTTGGAGCTAAAGTACGTCCAAGTGAACAAAAAATTGATCTTGAGGTTGCTTACAATACTTATGATGTTCTACCAAAGATGACTTATTGGTATTCTATGGCAGGGATTTTAATGCTGATTTTTACATTATTCAGTATTTTCTTTGATAAAAAGTTCTTACGCATAACAGTAAATGGTTTCCATATATTAATAGGAGTAATATTTGTGTTGCATACCATTGCTTTAATTGCACGCTGGTATATTTCTGGTCACGCACCTTGGAGTAATGCTTACGAGTCTATAGTTTATGTAGCTTGGTCAACCATGTTCTTTGGCTTGGCTTTTCATAGAAAATCAAAATTAACAGTTGCTTCAGCTGCTTTTGTAACCTCTATGATTTTCTTTGCTTCAAATCTAAACTGGGTCGATCCAGAAATTGCAAACTTACAACCTGTTTTGAATTCTTATTGGTTAATGATTCACGTGGCAGTAATTGTAGCAAGTTATGGTCCAACTGCTTTAGGAATGATTTTAGGTTTTGTCGCTTTAGTCTTGATTTTCTTTACGAATGATAAAAATAAAGCCAAAATGGAATTACATATTAAAGAGGTAAGTTATATTAACGAAATGGCTATTACAATTGGACTAATCATGTTGACTATTGGTAACTTCCTTGGAGGACAATGGGCAAACGAAAGCTGGGGACGTTACTGGGGATGGGATCCAAAAGAAACTTGGGCTCTAATCTCGATTATGGTTTATGCGTTTGTTATTCACGCTCGTTTCGTACCAGCTTTAAGAGGAAAATGGTTCTTTAATTTAATGACGATGTATGCTTTTGTTTCGATCTTGTTTACCTATTATGGAGTAAACTTTCACTTAGTAGGTTTACACTCTTATGCAAGTGGAGAAGCACATTCATTAAGCTGGATTTATTATTGTTTGATTACAATCTCTATAATTGGAGCGGTAACATATCCGAAGTATCGCAAATATTATAAAACTAAAAAAGTGAAGAAATAAATAATTTGCAATAATTATTAATTCATAAAAAAGGTTCAACAAATAGACTGCACCCAAAAGTTTAGACAAATTAATAATTAAGTTTTATAATAATGAGCTCGATATTGTATCGGGCTCAT
>NZ_JBYUVT010000026.1:0-68547 GCF_058135255.1 Flavobacterium sp. LK-23 | reverse complement strand
TCTAAAATCTAAAATCTAAAATCTAAAATCTAAAATCTAAAATCTAAAATCTAAAATCTAAAATCTAAAATCTAAAAATAAAAGTGTTTGAAATAATAGCCGCCGAGCATAAAAATGAAATTTACCACAGCAATGTTCCAAACGATTTTTTTGTAATTTCTTGATTTATCTAAGAAATGAAACGCGATAAAAAGGAAGAGTAAAAGACAAGTATAAATGGCTGGATACATTTTAAAAGCACCAAAAAAATCACCTTGAAAAAGTAAGAATAAAGAGCGCTGAAATCCACATCCTAAACAGTCATAACCAAAGAAGGTTTTGAATAGGCAAGGGATCATGTATTTCTCTAAGCTCATGGTGAATCTTTTTTGCAATTTTACTAAAAAAATATGACAAACGTTTGGAGTGGTATAGAACAAGTACTTGAAAGTTTTATACTTTTGAAATCTTAAAATACAGGAAGGATGAAAACTTTTAAAATTATAATAATGATTCTTGCAATTTCGGTTGCGCTTTATGAGCAAGTTTCAGAAGAAAAAAACATCTATATCATGATTGCTGCAATTGTAGTTTTCATGTTCGGAATGATGCAGCTTAGTGCTAAAACACCAAGTAAAAATAACGATAAAGAAGAGTAGAATGCTGGCAAAAGGAGATAAGGTTTCTGTACTTGATGAAGCCATAAACGGAACGGTGATTTCGGTTAAAAACAATGAAGTTTTGATTGAAACTGAGGATGGATTTATGATGACATTTTTAGTCAACGAACTGATTAAAATACAAGAAACCAGTAATTTAATGAATTCTATTAAAAGAATTGATTTAGATGAAGTTTCAAAAGAGAAAACAGAGCCAAAACCGAGAAGTTTTGTTAAAGAAAAGAAAGATAAACGCGATGTTGGTGTTCCGGAATTTGATTTGCATATCGAAAAATTGGTTCCAAATAAACGCGGAATGTCTAACTATGATATTTTGACATTACAGACCGAGACGGCAAAAAGACATATCGAATTTGCGATTAGAAATCGCATTCCGAAAATCGTTTTTATTCATGGCGTGGGTGAAGGAATTTTGAAAGCCGAACTTGATTTTTTATTAGGCCGTTATGACGGAATTGATTTCCAAGATGCCAATTATCAAAAATATGGACTTGGAGCAACCGAAGTTTATATAAGGCAAAACAATAAATAATAAGGCTTGCTTTAGTACAAAAGTTTCATTATAAAACATAAAAAAAACGTCTGTTTTTTGTCGTGATTTAGTTCTAAAATCATTTCAAAAAACAGACGTTTTTTTGTAAGAATTATTTTTTGTAAAAAATATACTTTTAGTTGGTTGCTTGTCGTTCAATTTTTCCAAGAACGAAGCTGTTTCCAAGTTTGAAATTACTTTTTCCTTTTAATAAAATTACATTTTTAAGGACAATTGTGTGCGTATAAACTTGACCTAATGCATTAGGTGATACAGTAGTGGTTACTTCTATAATTCCGCTTATGTTTGCTACACCAAATTGGCCTGTCCATGTTTCATCGATAGCAGGAGAACTTGGTTGTACTTTAGCGCAAATAAAAGCTGGTGTAATAGATCCAGTTTCTGTCAATGCAGTTCTGTAAAACACTTTGTTTTGTGTAGCTGTTATTAAACTTGTACGTGGCTGGTTACTAGTTGTTACTTCATTGACAAGTAGTGCAGGATCGATATCTTCAATCGATAAATAAAATGAATTGTTGTAATTATAAGTTTTGTTGTCACATTCATAAGCCGAACCATTCGGATTGGTTTTGAAGGTTAAATCAGCAGGTGTTACAGTAGTATTATATTTTCCAAATACAAATTCAGCTTCTGTTTGGTTTCCTGCTGGTTTTGCAAATGTTATGTTTTTAAAAATAATGCTATGTTCGTAGCCAGTAATTCTACTTCCTCCGTCATTATTAGTGTTTGGCACTTCTGTTTGTGTAGTTACGATTTCAATCAAACCTTCAACTCCATTCCATTCTTCAGTTACTTTTGGAGTGGTAGGAGGTATAGCACCACAAATATTATCTTTTGCTACAGTTCCGTCATAAGCTCTATAAACGACACGGTACGATCCTTTTCCATTTGCGTCAATAGTATACGTGTAGGTTCCTTGATCATTAACAATTGCTCCTGCAGGTAATTGAAGCAAAAGTGCTTCCTGAGATTTTAGTTTATAAATTAAAGTATTGGTTAACGGATCACAGGCTGACGATTCCTGTACATCAGCAAAATCTATTTCGTCTACAGTTAAATCTCCATCATCGCATCCATTCAAGAAAAGAGCAAATAATAGGAGGGCAGCATATTTTTTCATCGTAAAATTTATTTGGGTCAAAAATAGTGAAAAAATTGCCAAATGATATTTAAGATTTGACAATTGATATTTCTTAACTTTGCAGCAATGAAAAAAGTATATCTAGATAATGCCTCAACAACTGCCATGCGTCCTGAAGTAATTCAGGAAATGACAAAAATAATGCTTGAGGATTACGGAAACCCATCGTCTACACACAGTTTTGGTCGAAATGGTAAGACCATATTAGAACTTTCTAGAAAGAGTATTGCAAAACACTTAAATTGCACTGCTCAAGAAATAATTTTCACCTCTGGCGGAACAGAAGCCGACAACTGGATTTTACGCTCTGCTGTTGAAGATTTGAAGGTGGAGAGAATTATTACTTCAAAAATTGAACATCATGCTGTTTTGCATACTGTTTGGGTGCTTCAGGAAGAATACAATATTCAAGTTGATTATGTAAATGTGAATGCAGACGGTAGTCTAGACCTAACGCATTTGTCTAATTTATTATCCGAAGAAAAAAAGACTTTGGTTAGTTTAATGCATGTCAATAACGAAACGGGGACAATTTTAGATTTAGATCGTGTAAGTTTGATTTGCAAGCAGTATAATGCTTTATTTCATTCGGATACAGTTCAATCTATTGGAAAAACGGAAATCGATCTGCAAAAAACACCTATTGATTTTATTTTGGCGAGTGCACATAAATTTCACGGGCCAAAAGGTATCGGATTTGCTTTTATTCGAAAAAATTCTGGTTTACAGCCTTTGCTTTTTGGAGGAGAACAAGAAAAAGGCCTTCGCGCAGGAACAGAAGCAGTGCATCAGATTGCTGGTATGGCAAAAGCTTTGTCTATTTCATATGGAAAATTAGAAGAAGAAAGGAGTTATATTTTAGGTTTGAAAAATTATCTAATAGAACAATTAGAAATTCATTTTCCAAATTTCAGAATTAACGGAAAAAAAGAAGATTTCTATAATATTATCAATATCATTCTCCCGTTTTCATCAGATAAAACTTCGATGCTGCTTTTTAGTTTAGATATGAAAGGAATTGCAGTTTCTAGAGGAAGCGCTTGCCAGTCTGGAAGCATTAAACCTTCGCACGTTTTAAACGAAATGCTTTCGGAGACCGATTTGAAATTACCAAATCTCCGAATTTCATTTAGTCACTACAACACCAAGGAAGATATCGATTGGCTGATTGAGAGCTTGAAAACGGTATAAGTGGCTAAGATACTAAGGTTCTGAGATTCTAAGTTTTTTTAACCGCAGAGTGCGCTAAGAATTACGCAAAGGTCGCTAAGTTTTTTTAGAGCCATTAAAATGAAAAAGTTCGCAAAGCTTGTTTTGATAAAGCTTTGCGAACTTTTTTTAACTCTAATTTAGATTCTCAATAAGACCTTCTTTGCGTACTTTGCGGTAAAAACTACACTCAAAGTTTTTGAAACCTGAAACCTGAAACCTGAAACCTGAAACAAAAAAAAGCTATTTACGAATTACTTTTACCTGAGAATCTTTGGTTAATTTGATGATCGTAGAAGATTTTCCGTTGATTTTATCTTGGTTTAATTTCACCACATAATCAACACCTTTAATGATTTCTGGGCTAATGTCCTTGAAAGCTATTGGTGTTGGTTGTCCAGAAATATTTGCAGAAGTAGAAACCAAAGGTTTTTTCATTCTCTCCATTAATTTGAAGCAGAAAGGTTCTTTTACCAATCTAACTCCTAACGATTTGTCTTCAGCAATAATATTTGGAGCAACATTTCTAGCATCATCAAGAATTAAAGTAGTGGGTTTCTCCGATAAATCCCAGATTTGCCATGCAACTTCAGGAATCTCTTTAAACACATTGTACAGCATCTTTTCGCCATTCATTAAAACAATCATGCTTTGTGTTTCTGCACGCTGTTTTAATTTGTAGATTTTAGCAACAGCTTCTGGGTTTGTAGCGTCACAGCCAATTCCCCAAACTGTATCTGTTGGATATAAAATGATACCGCCTTCCTTAATTACTTCGTATGCGTTGATAATTTCTTCGTTCATTATAAATGGAATATGTAAAGTGCAAAATTAATTTTTTTATTTGGTAAAAAAATCAAATTTACTTGGCAATAATTAAGTTTTTGTAATTTATAAGATTATTTTTGCACTTAAAGTTAAAATACCAAATAGCAAAAAATCCAAGCCGTAAGCAGTTTTGCTTTAACCAAAAACCATATGAATAAAGTATTAGCAAAAGTAGTTATTCCTGTATACAAGGAATATTTTGGAGAATTAGAAGAAAAATCATTTTTACAAGGCTGCAAAATTTTAAAAGATTATGAAATTGTAATTGCGCATCCAGAAGGATTAAATTGTTCTTATTTGACTGAAAAATATGAGAATTTAACTTTCAAAAGTTTTCCAAAACATCATTTTGCTACTATAGATGGTTATAATGAGCTTTTGCTATTGCCTGAATTTTACGAGCCTTTTTTGGACTCAGAATATATATTGATTTATCAGCTTGATGCATTCGTTTTTAGAAATGAATTAGCAGAATGGTGCCAGAAAGGTTACGATTATATTGGAGCTCCCTGGATTGCAACTCCCGTAGACACTTTTGGAAAGAAAATATTGAATGCAATTACTAAAAATTTTAGATCGGCAAAGAAAAAAGAGCGCGAACAGATTTTTTATAAAGTAGGTAATGGCGGATTTTCATTACGTAAAGTGGCTTCGCATTTTGCTATTGCAAAAGAAAAAAGCCAATTTATAGCAGACTTTTTAAAATCAGAAAAAAAGCCAATTTATGCTACAGAAGACGTTTTTTGGTCTTTAAAAGCTCCCGAATTTGATTCAAATTTTAGAATTCCGGATTATAAAGAAGGTGTGCTTTTTGCCATTGATAGAAAACCAGAAATTGCTATGAAAATAGCAGGTAATAAACTTCCTTTTGGCTGCCATGCCATTAACAAACCTAAAGTGAATAAGTTTTGGAAACCAATTTTAGATCAATATTAATTTAAGCTTTTGTAAAAATCATAATAGCTTTTTTGCATTATGCTAAGATTATGATTTTGACTAACGAGCTGAAAAGCATTGGTTTTTATTTTTTCCTGTAAAGCTGGATTATTTATAATTTTAAGTACGCTATTGGATAACCTTTCGGTATCTTTTAAATCGGCTAGAAATCCCGTTTCACCGTTTGTAATGACCTCTGGGGTTCCGCCGGCTTTAGTACATACTACAGGAATTTTACAGGCAAAAGCTTCATAGATAGTCAATGGAAGCCCTTCGGTTATCGAAGTTAATAGAAAAATATTAAATTCTGGAAGTAAATCGGCAGTATTTCGATATCCAGTAAAAAATAAATCATGCTCTAAATCATTTGCGATAGCATAATTTAGTAGCTCTTCTTTAAGAGGACCGTCTCCAATTACAATAAATTTTATTGACTCAGAAGTGTTTGTTTTTAGCTTAATTAGTTTAGCTGTGTCAATAAAAGTGTGTATGTCTTTTTGACTTGTAAGAGCGGCTACATTTCCAACAATTTTGGTTTCAGGTGCAAAATTAAACTCTTTATGAAGCAGATTTTGATTTGTCTTTTGAGCAAATTGTTCAACATCGATAGCGTCATAAATTGTTATAAGGCGGCTTTTGTCTACAATTTTTTCAAAAATAGCTTCAACAGCCTTAGAAACGCATATAATTTTATGAATTCTAGGATGCGAATATTTATATCTGTTTAAAAATTTGTCTTTAATTTTATTGTTTCTTTTTCTGCTGAAGATTAAAGTAATTGATTTATTTAAAAATTTTAAAGCAATAAGGGCAGCAGTTAAAGAAGTTGAATCATGTATATGCAATACGGTTATCGATTCTTTTTTGCAGATTTTAATAATAGATAAAATCAGACTGAATAATTTGAATCGGTTTGTTTGGTAAGTAAAAAAATTAGCGTTGTCATTTTTGCAGATAGCCGCTAAAACAGCTTTATCGGGACATAAAATATATTGTTTTAGATCCGTTTTATGAGCTAATAGCTTGTAGATTGTATACATTTGCGAATCGCCGCCTCGAAAGTCAATCATCGAGGTAACATTTAATATTTTCATTGCTTTAAATTTTTACAAATATATAAGAAAAGGATTACTTTTTGTAAAAATATTCTTTTCTTTTTTTATTTCTATGAAAGCATTTAGTTATTTTTGAATTTTAAAAGTATAGATACCCATTATGTCATTTGAAATAAGCAAAAAATTTAAGTCCGAAGAACATTCAATACAACAAATTATCAGCAGTTTTGATTCTTCTGGTGAACTTTTTGGAAATGGCGATCGAAATAAAATCAAATTATTTGATCTAAATGGGAAGATTATAAACGTGAAATCTTTCAAGATTCCTCATTTTATTAATAAAATAGCATATAAATATTTTAGAAAATCAAAAGCCAGACGATCTTTTGAATATGCAAACAAGCTTATAGAGTTGGGTGTTGGAACACCAGAACCTATTGCATTTGTAGAGTTTTCGTCTTTATTAGGTTTAGAAAACAGCTATTATGTAAGCGAGCATCTTTTGTGCGACTTGACCTATAGAGAGCTTGTAGAAGTGCCTGATTATCCAGATCGTGATAATATTCTAAGACAATTTACCAAATTCAGTTTCGATCTTCATGAAAAGGGAATTGAATTTTTGGATCATTCTCCAGGAAATACTTTAATAAAAAAGAATGCCAGCGGAAGCTATGATTTTTTTCTAGTTGATTTGAACAGAATGGAATTTCACGATACAATGTCTTTTGAAACGCGTATGAAAAACTTATGCCGTTTGACTCCATTAAAAGAAATGGTGGCAACAATGAGTAACGAATATGCTAAATATTACAACGAACCTGAAGAGAAGATTTTCAATACTTTATGGAAAGACACTTCAGATTTTCAAGAAAAGTTTTATCGAAAAAAACGTCTGAAAAAGAAACTTAAATTCTGGAAGAAGTAATTCTTCTTAACTCTTTATAGCGAACAAAAACGCTGTACGCATTCAGATAACAGATTGTTACGCCTTTTCCTCCGTCCAGAAAACCCAATCGGATTATAAATTGATACAAAAAAGTGTATAAAGGATGAAGAAATAGCAGAAGGAAATAAGGTTTTATTCCTTTTGCAAATTTCTCATTGGCTTTAAGAATTCCATAATTGTACATTTTCGATTTATAATCCTCATAAGAAGAGTAGGAGAAATGTATAATTTTATTTTTTAAAGTAGAGATTGGTCCGTTTACAATCAGTTTTTCGTGAACGGTTCTTTCTTCGTTGTATCTGCATTTTGATTTATTAAAAAGCCTAAAAATCTTGTCGGTTTGCCAGCCGCTAAAGTTTAGTTGGCGCTCCTTAAACATAAAAATACGATATACAAAATAAGCGCTCGCGGCTTTTTCAGCATTAATTGCAGTAACGATTTCAGATTTTAATTCAGGTGTTAATCTTTCGTCAGCATCAATAAATAAAACCCATGAGTTTTCAGCTTGCTCTAAGGCAAAATTTCGCTGAGAGGTATAATCAATAAAAGGATTCTGAATTAATTTTACGTTTTTGAAAGACTCGACTATAGGTACCGTTTTATCGGTGCTGTAAGAATCAACAACAATTATTTCATCTGCAAAATCAATGTCTTCAAGAAGTGATTTTATATGATGTTCTTCATTAAGCGTAATAATCAATACTGATAATTTTTGCTTTTCACTATTCATTGGTGATGCTTTGCTTTTTCAATTTTTATATTCCTGAAAATAAGTCTCTAGTTTTTTAAGCATAAGTTCCAACGGATATTCAGCATAATATTCAAAAGTGTGTTCTTTTATGTATTGTTCGGTGTGCTTCTCGTAAATCTCAGGTTTTAAATCTTTTAAATGAATTGAAGCATTTTTTGCTTCATTTTCAAACAACTGCCAAGTTTCTTTTCTAACAGAAGGAGTAAAAATAGAGAAAGTTGGTATTTCTAGTGCTTTGGCCATATTTACAGCTCCTCCTTCATTTCCTATCAACATCTCGCATTGAGAAAGTATTGCTAAAAACTGACGTAAATCTGTAGCGTACAAATCGAAAATAATATGCTTTTTTGTTTCTTCAGAACAATGGTTGTAAACCTCCAAAGCTTCTTCTTTTTGGTTCGGAATATAATTAAAGAGAATTGTAGCGTTTGTTTTTGCTACGGTAAAATCAATAATTTTTGCCATTCCGTCAAGCGGATAGGTTTTGTAGTGCTCGCTTCCTAAAATTCCAAACATAATAAGAGGTTTTTCAGGATCAATATTGTAGCTTTTTAAAATGCTTTTTGCTTCTGCAATTTCAGATTCTTTTAAAAAGATTTTCGGTTTTACATTCGTTATCTTTTCAGTAAAAAATGGTTTAAGGAGTAACAACCTGTTTTCAATTGCCAATCCATATTCTGATTTTATGGCATCAAAACGTTCGTAACTATAATTGTAAAAGACATTAGAATACCATTTATGATACGAAACTTTATATTTTGCTCCAGAAAAAAACGTAATTAAACTAGTTCCTAATTTGCTGTAAACGTCTATCACGGCATCATATTTTTTTCTTCGAATCTCAAAAATGAATTTAAGGAATCCAAAAGTCGATTTTCGGATTTTATTAGTCACCGGAATGATGTTATCGATATTCGGATTTTCTTTTAGAACATCAATCGAATTGGGATAACACATATAGTCTATTGTAGAGTCAGGAAACTTGCTCTTCAAGTTGTTGCAAATAATTGTGCTTGTTAAAACGTCTCCAATTCTTTTTTGTTGGATAACTAATATTCTCATCTGGTTTTTTATTCAATTTGAAAGCTAAAGTACAAACTATTTTATGAAGTGCACAAGTGATGGCGGTAATTAAGATTAAACTAAATTAAAAAGTTATATTTTTGTGGTCAACAAATTAAAATTTATAATGGGAATTAGCGGTTTGGTTATTACTTTCAATGAAGAAAAAAACATTGGAAAATGTATAGATGCCTTATTTAAAGTTTGTGATGAAGTTATTATTGTAGACTCTTTCAGTAAAGATCGTACAGTAGAAATAGCTAAAGAAAAGGGTGCACAAGTTATTCAGCAGGCATTTTTAGGCGATGGCCCGCAGCGTACCCACGGATTGCCTTTTTGTAAAAACGACTGGATTTTAAATCTTGATGCCGATGAGTTTCTAGATAAAGATGCAGAAGATTTTATTCTAAAGAAAAAATATTTGGAAGGAAATCATGATGCTTTAAGTTTTAGAGTAAAAAACTTTTTGGCCGATAAACTAATTGATTTTTCAGGATGGTATCCAGATCATAAAGTTCGTTTTTTTAATAAACAGACTGCTCATCCTTCAGATTCTAAAGTGCATCAGAAAATTATAGCTCAAAATGAGAAAAAAGTTGCAGTGCACATTTTGCATTACGGATGGGATTCTTTTGATCAGATTATTGCTAAAAAGAATCAATATTCTGGATGGCATGCGCAGCAGTTGTATGATCAAGGAAAAAGAATTAATGCCTTTAAACCTGTTTTGAACGGAACTGTAGCTTTTGTTCGATGCTATTTCTTTAAAAAAGGAATCTTTAACGGTCTTGACGGATTATCAATCGCAATGATTCAGGCTTTTTTCTCTTATATGAAATATGCTAAACTTATTAAACTTCAAAAAAATAAGTAATAAAAAAAATCCAAATTCCAGTAATAATCTATTGGAATTTGGATTTTAAATATTTAGACTTTTTAAAGTTTATACAGCAACATCGTACTCACGAAGTGCATTGTTTAAAGAAGTTTTTAAATCTGTAGACGGTTTACGAGTTCCAATGATTAATGCACAAGGAACTTGGAATTCTCCAGCGGCGAATTTCTTTGTGTAGCTTCCAGGAATAACCACAGAACGAGCAGGCACATAACCTTTCATTTCAACTGGCTCATCACCTGTAACATCGATAATTTTTGTAGAAGCTGTCAAACATACGTTAGCTCCAAGAACTGCTTCTTTACCAACGTGAACGCCTTCAACCACTATACAACGAGAACCGATAAAAGCACCGTCTTCGATAATAACTGGAGCAGCTTGCAATGGCTCCAAAACACCACCAATACCAACACCACCGCTTAAGTGTACGTTTTTACCAATTTGAGCACAGCTTCCTACAGTTGCCCAAGTATCAACCATTGTGCCTTCGTCTACATAAGCACCAATGTTTACGTAACTTGGCATTAAGATTACACCGCTTGAGATATAAGCTCCATAACGCGCAACAGCATTTGGTACTACACGAATTCCTTTTTCAGCATAATTTCTTTTTAGCAACATTTTGTCGTGGTACTCAAAAATACCAGATTCCCATGTTTCCATTTTTTGAATCGGAAAATACATCACAACCGCTTTTTTAACCCATTCGTTTACCTGCCATTTGTCACCAACTGGTTCAGCAACACGTAATTTTCCAGCGTCTACTAATTCGATAACTTCTCTAATAGCATCAGTTGTTGCGGTTTCTTGTAATAAAGCTCTATTTTCCCAAGCTTGTTCAATTATAGTCTGTAAAGAATTCATACGTTTAATTTTTTGGCAAAGATAAGGTATTTGTAGAAATGCAAAAAAGTAAAACGGTTTGAAAATGTTACAGATTTAACTTTTTGTTTCTTATTTGTAAGGTTAATGAAGCGATTTGTATTTTTTACTAATACTGTTACCACTAGAAGTTTTTTTTATATCAAAATATGACAAAAGTCAGGGTTTCTGCTTTTTCTTCACTTTAATTTCGCAGTGTTGATCAACAATTCCATTCCATAAATAATCATATAAGCAGTAAAATATGAATCAAGAAAATCACCTTCAAAACAGAGTAATCATTGACAAAGAAGTAAGCTGGGATAAAACTCAGGTTATTATGAGTAAAACAAATGCTTTTGGTATTATAGAATATGCCAACGAAGTGTTTGTAGACGTTTGTGGTTACGAAGACTATGAATTAATGGGGCAGCCTCATAATATCATACGTCACCCTGATATGCCAAAAGTAATCTTTAAAGTGCTTTGGGAAAATCTTAAAAACGGGAAAAACTTTCACGCTATTGTAAAAAACCTTGCAAAGTCTGGAAGATACTATTGGGTAATTACCGATTTTGAAATCGCCCGAGACGAAAACGACGTTATTGTAAATTATTTCGGAAGAAGACAAGCTGTACCGCAGGAAGTTATTGCGATGCATATTGAACCTTTATATAAAAAGTTATTGCAGATTGAAGCCGCAAGCGGAGTTGAATTTAGCGAAAAGTACTTAATAGGATTCTTAGAAGAGAAAAAGAGAACATACGTTGAATATATTAAGGAGTTGATTTACGAGCACGAAAAATCTCAATCTAAGTTTGCTAATTACAGTGAAGAAGAAGATGCAGGAGAGGAAGAAGAACACAGAGGTTTTTTTGGCCGATTGTTTGGAAGATAAATTGAGTTATTTTTTAGGTTTGAATATTTGGATAAAAGTCCGTCTTGAGTTTCTCAAGGCGGATTTTTTTGTTTTTAAGTTTAATTTAAAAATCATGAATTTAAAAAGGTTTATATTTGTATGGAAAATGAAAGTATTATGGAAGCGATTAGATTGGAATTTCAGCCAGAGATTAGAGAGAAAGTACTTAAGTTATTAAGTGAGTTTTCTCCTAGTGAATTGACAATTATTGAAGAAGATTCTGACTTTGAAAATGATAAAAAAAAAATACATGCAGCTTATGCTAAATTAAAAAGTGGTAATGAAAAGTTGTATTCAATAGATGAAGTAGATTCAATTTTAGACAATACATTTTCGGAATATGATAATTAAAATTTCGAATGAATTTTTAAAATTATTAAAAGAACAAGTTCATTATATTTATAAAGATAAACCTGGAGCAGCACTAAAGTTTAGGAAAGATTTGCTACGAAATATTAAAAAAGATTTAAAACAGCCTTTTCTCTTTAAAAAATCAAGATATTTTGATGATGAAAATATTAGGGATTATGTTTTTAAAGGTTACGTTTCTATTTATGAAGTTGATACCGATAAAAACATTGTTTTCATTTTCGGTTTTATAAAATATAAAGACTCTCTTTAAAGATTATAATTTTACTTTCTAAATCTTTTATAAAAATTTCAAAACATGCCAAGAATCCTCTCAATAGATTACGGACAAAAACGCACAGGAATAGCTGTTACAGACGAAATGCAGATTATTGCTTCAGGCTTAACTACAATTCCGACTCATACTTTGATTGACTTTTTGAAAGATTATTTTGCTAAAGAAAAAGTCGAAGCGGTTTTGATTGGTGAACCCAAACAAATGAACGGTCTTCCGTCTGAAAGTGCTTCTGTGATTAATGGCTTTGTAACTCATTTTTCGAATATTTTCCCCGATATGAAAGTAATTCGTGTTGATGAACGTTTTACTTCAAAAATGGCATTTCAAACTATGATCGACAGCGGTTTAAATAAAAAGCAACGTCAGAACAAAGGTTTGATAGACGAAATTTCTGCTACAATTCTGCTTCAAGATTATCTTTCCGCAAAAAAATAACGCTGTTCGTCGTATTTTTTATTTATAATTTAATGGTTTTTAGAAAATCCTAACTTTTATCACCTAAAAATTAGTTTTTTTTTGCAATTAAAAAAGTACCTTTGCACTTTAAATAAAAATACTGTTATGCCTGACGAAACCATACGTTCAAATAGTGATGTAGTACTCATTGGCGCTGGAATAATGAGTGCCACTCTTGGGGTAATTTTGAAAGAATTACAACCAGATATAAAAATTGAAATTTACGAAAGATTAGATGTTGCAGCAGCTGAAAGTTCTGATGCTTGGAATAATGCAGGAACCGGACACTCTGCTTTTTGTGAATTAAATTATACTCCAGAAAAGGCAGATGGCAGTATAGACCCTAAAAAAGCAATAAGCATTGCAGAATCATTTGAGATTTCTCGCCAGTTTTGGTCTTATTTAGTGCAACAAAATAAAGTGCCGTCTCCGGATAATTTTATTAAAAGCGTACCTCATATGAGTTTTGTATGGGGAGATAAAAACGTAGATTATTTAAAAAAGAGATTTGAGGCGCTTCAAAGCAATCCAATTTTCTCTGATATGACTTTCAGTACAGATTTTGAGCAACTTCAGAAATGGATGCCATTGGTAATGGAAGGCAGAACTGCTGACGAAAAATTAGCAGCAACACATATGGAAATTGGTACCGATGTTAACTTTGGTGCTTTAACAAGAAGTATGTTCAATTACTTAGAAAAATTAGATGGTGTTTCTTTGTATTTTAATCATGAGGTTAAAAAACTAAAACAGCGTGAAGATAAATCTTGGAGAATTAAAATTAAAGATTTGTCGACAGGAAAAACTCGTAAAGCCTATACTAAATTTGTATTTATTGGTGCAGGTGGAGGTTCTCTTCCTTTATTAGAAAAAGCAAATGTTCCTGAAGGAAATGGATATGGAGGTTTCCCTGTAAGCGGGCAATGGCTAAAATGTACAAATCCTGAGGTAATTGCTAAACACCAAGCAAAAGTTTACGGAAAAGCAAGTGTTGGAGCTCCTCCAATGTCTGTTCCGCATATTGATACTCGTGTAATTGATGGGGAAAAAGCACTTCTTTTTGGTCCATTTGCAGGGTTTTCAACTCGTTTCTTGAAAAATGGTTCTTATTTAGATTTGCCGTTATCTATTAAGCCTAACAATTTAATTCCGATGCTGGCTGCAGGATATCACAATATTCCATTAACAAAATATTTGATCGAGCAAGTGCGCCAGTCGCCAAAAGATAGAATGAAAGCTTTACGCGAATATCTTCCAACAGCTCGTTCAAAAGATTGGAAATTGGAAAAAGCAGGACAGCGTGTTCAGGTGATCAAAAAGGATGAGAAAGATGGCGGAGTTTTAGAATTTGGTACTGAAGTAATTAATACGCATGACGGAACGTTGGCGGTTTTATTAGGTGCTTCTCCAGGTGCTTCTACAGCTGTAGCAATTATGGTTGATTTGATCAGCAGATGTTTTACGCATCAAATTAAAACACCAGAATGGCAAGCAAAATTAAAAACAATGATTCCTTCTTACGGTCAGACTTTAAATGATAAGCCAGAACTTTTACAAGAGCTTAGAAAACAAACAGCAGAAGTTTTAAAATTAAATTAAGCTTTTCCTCATTTATATAAAAAAAACAAATCCAGATGAATTAATCTGGATTTGTTTTTTTTAGGTCGGTTGTGTTTTTTAGAATTTTTTCTGCCAGATTACTCATCCAGATCAATTGTTCAATTACCATTTGTGCTTCCTGCATTTTAGCCTGACGCGTTTCCTTATCCAAATCATCATCTTCGGCTAAGCGCGTAAAATGCTTTCGCTTTAATTCTTCAAATTGCAAAGTCACATCTTCTTTTTCAAAAAAGGTATCCTTTATAATAACTTCATTTCTTAAAACAGAAATAGAATGATCCAAATTGGCTAAAATTGTTTTGATGATATAATTAAAAGAATCTGATGCAGAAGTGGTTTGGTGCGACTGAATATAAGTTGACAATGAAGCCAAAGCAGATAATAAAGAGTGGTTTAAAACTACCAATTTGTTCACCAAAGGCATTGTCTTCTGTTTCGATTTTGGCTCTTGCATCATGCGCTGGAAAGAAGTCATTAAATTGCCTATTTCAACAAAAGCATTTTTTCTTGCAAGACGGTAAGAAGTAGGAACTTCACCTTTTTTATTATAAAAATCTGCAATTTCTTTGAGGTAATTCCTGTTGGCTCGAATCGTGTTTTCGATATGAATTGGCGTATTGATAAATTCCCACGCAGGCCATAAAAACTGATTGGCAATAAAGGCCAAAATGGCTCCGGCAAGCGAATCTAATATTCGGTATTGGATTACCTCATTGATATCTGGGGTAAGAATTCCGTAAATAAAAACGACATACATCGTAACAAATGTTGCACTTATCTTATAGTTGATTTGGGTAAATGAAATTCCCAAAAGCATACATACAATAGAGAAAATGCTCAATGCTACGTGATTCTGAATAACCGATACAATTCCGAAAGCTATAAATCCTCCCAAAACAGTTCCGAACATCCTGTTGTAAGATCGTTCTTTTGTTAAGCCGTAACCAGGGCGCATGATTACTACAATCGTAAGCAGAATCCAATATACGTTTTGAAATGGAAGCACTTGTCCGAGAAAGAAACCGATTAAAATAGTAATGGTTAATCGTATCGAATGTCTGAAAATTGATGAAGAATAACTTAAATTTTCGATTAAAGTTCTCAACGGATAATATTGTGGTGTAAGGAATTTTTCAAGCTCCTTGTCTTTGTCTTTTAGTTTGTAAGACTGCATAGCTAGAGAAAGTGCTCGCTGAATGGTTTTGATTTTTCCAACCTGATTTTTAGCATATTTCAGCATATTGGTCAGCATTAAAACTCCTTCTGCGGCTTCTTCTTTGCCTAATGTTTTTTCATAATCAAAAATGGCAAATTCTAGAGCATCCAATTCGTTTTTCAAATCATGTTTGTCAACATAAACACTAATATGACGGACATTTTTTGAAAGCTTCTTGAGAGTTGAAGCTAGTTTATAGGCAACATTTTGATACGTTCTTAAAACATCGGGATGTTTGGCGAATTTTTCATGAAGTTTGCTATGATCGAAAGAAGTGTACAGCGCCAATTCTTGAATTTCGACTAAAGTAATAAAAACTAAAAGCATTTTTCTATTCTGACTTGTAATTCCAGATGCATTCTGGTTTCCGATCAGCATTTTTCTTAAATCTTCATGAATAAGATTCAATTCTACCTGTACAGCTAGCTGTTTCTCGATAATAGCTTTTCTGTTCGCTTCAGGGCTCCATAAATCACCTCTTAGTTTTAGATATTTGGCAGTAAGTTTTATTCCTTCAGCGATTTGTAATTCTACATATTTATAGGGCTGTACAAAATGAAAAACAAGAGATACTACCAAATACAGAATTCCTCCGATAAAAATAAAGCCAGAATATTCAAAAGCTTCCCAACCTTCATGTAAATGTCCAAAAGAAAGAGAAATCGATAATAAAGCCGAGAAAGATATCAGAGTTGCTCGCTGCCCGTAAACCGAAATCATAGAGCACAAAAACAATAGAAATCCTAAAAAGATATAAAAAAGGAAAGGATATGGATAGACGAGATTTACAAGTAGATTAACGCCTGAAACAATAAATGAGGCAGCAATTAATCCTTTTATTTTATGGCTAAGAGAACTCGGAATATCACTAGGATAGGTGTAAAAAGCTCCAAGTGCGATGGTGAACCCAATTTCAAAATGGCCTAAAAAATTTAAGACTAAAACAGGAACAACAGAAGCAATAGTTACTTTGGAAGCATTGAAAAATGAAGTGCTGTTTGTAAATTTTGAAATCTTATCAATCATAAAAAGAGGTTTACTAACAAAGGTAAGAATTGTAGGAGTGATTTTGGCATAATTATGGATGAGATTTTTAACAGCTTGTAAAAAATGCGATATAATAGTTTATTAGAATCATTCTTGACTATTTTTTACTATTTTTGCCAGCTGAAATAGCATAACTTTAATTCTGTTTTTGCAGCATATTAAATATAAATAAAAACAAATGATTTTACCAATTGTAGGATACGGTGATCCTGTTTTAAGAAAAGTAGGGCAGGACGTTACACCAGAATATCCAAACCTAAAAGAAACGATCGCAAATATGTACGAGACGATGTACAATGCGTATGGAGTTGGACTTGCAGCACCGCAGGTTGGGCTTCCTATTCGTTTGTTTGTTATAGATACAACGCCTTTTAGTGATGATGAGGATCTTCCTTCAGAGGAGCAAAAAGATTTGAAAGGCTTTAAGAAGACTTTTATCAATGCTAAAATCGTTAAAGAAGAAGGAGAAGAGTGGGGATTTAATGAAGGCTGTTTAAGTATTCCAGATGTGCGTGAAGACGTTTACAGAAAACCAACTGTTACAATTGAATATTGTGAAGAAGATTTTGTAATGAAAACGGAAGTATTTGACGGATTAATCGCAAGAGTTATCCAACACGAATACGATCATATTGAAGGAATTTTGTTTACAGATAAAATATCATCTCTTAAGAAGCGTTTAATCCAAAAGAAATTGAAAAATATTACTGAGGGAAAAACGTCTCAGGAATATAGAATGAAATTTTTCGCAGCTAAAAAAGCAAGGTAAGTTTTCTAAATAGTTAGAAACAAAAAATAAATCAAATTCTTAATACTAATTTTAATAAAAATGAATTTAACGAAAATTTTAGCCATTTCAGGAAAACCAGGTTTATACGAATTAAAAGTACAAACTCGTACAGGTTTTGTGGCGGAATCATTAATTGATGGGAAGAAGATTACTGTAAATCTAAAAAGCAATGTAAGTTTATTGTCTGAAATTTCGATTTATACTTATGAAGGTGAAAAACCGTTAACTGAAGTAATGCAGCAGATTGCCGTTAAAGAAAATAAAGGACAAGCTATTTCTCATAAAGAAGATAATGCTACTTTGTCTGCTTATTTCAAACAAATTCTTCCAGATTATGACGAAGAGAGAGTTTATCCATCAGATATCAAAAAAGTATTAAATTGGTACAACACGCTTCAAGCAAAAGGATTAGTTACAGACTTAGCTCCTGCAGTTGAAGAGCCAAAAGAAGAAGCTCCAGTTGCTGCAGAAAAGCCAAAAAAAGCTCCAGCAGCTAAAAAAGCAAAAGCTAAAAAAGAAGAATAGTAGTTTTTCTTTAAACATAAAATAATCCTGTTAAGATGTTTTCTTGACAGGATTTTTTAATTTTACAGAATCGAGTTTAAATCAAAAGAAAACTTCAAAATGAGCAGAGAAAACCAGTTAAAAGCATTTGAGAGATTATTGAATATCATGGATGAACTTCGTGAGCAATGTCCGTGGGATAAAAAGCAAACTTTGCAGACACTGAGACATCTCACAATCGAAGAAACCTACGAGTTAGGCGATGCTATTCTGGACAATGATTTAAATGAAGTTAAAAAAGAATTGGGAGATTTACTGCTTCATATTGTTTTTTATGCAAAAATAGGCAGTGAGACCAATGATTTTGATATTGCTGATGTCTGTAATGAAATCTGCGAGAAATTAATTCATCGTCATCCTCATATTTATGGAGATGTAAAAGTAGAAAATGAAGAAGAAGTAAAACAAAATTGGGAAAAATTAAAACTGAAAGAAGGTAAAAAATCTGTTTTAGAAGGTGTGCCAAGAAGTCTTCCAGCTTTAGTGAAAGCGAGCCGAATTCAAGATAAAGTTAAAGGAGTAGGCTTTGATTGGGAAGAACCTCATCAGGTTTGGGATAAAGTTCAAGAAGAATTACAAGAATTGCAAGATGAGGTAAAATCTGGAAACCAAGATAAAATCGAAGACGAATTTGGAGATGTTTTGTTTTCTATGATTAATTACGCAAGATTCTTAAATGTAAATCCAGAAGACGCATTAGAAAGAACCAATAAAAAGTTTATAAAGCGTTTTCAATACTTAGAAAGTAAAGCAAACGAATTAGGTAAGCCATTAATGGATATGACACTTACAGAAATGGACGTTTTCTGGAATGAAGCTAAAAAACTCTAGTTGTCGGCTAATTTCTTTAAAGCGCGAACATCTTTAAGCATAATCTTTTTACCAACCAATTCTATTAATCCCAATTTATTAAAATCAGATAATAAGCGAATACAGCTTTCTGTTGCAGTACCAATAATTCCTGCAAGTTCTTCTCTTGTTAGCTGAACTTTAAGCGTTTTGTCAGCGTCTTCGCCAAACTCGTCATGTAATTGCAATAAAGTTTCGGCAAGTCGTTGTTTAACGGTTTTCTGAACTAAAGCAATTTTTTCGTTTTCAGATTCTTTTAAATCTTCGCAAACAGACTGCATCAGATTTAAAGAAAACTGATTGTTATTGTTAAAGAAATTGATGATTTCAGTTTTAGGAATAAAACAAACCTCCATGTCGGCAATCGCTTTTGCTGTCAAGTTTGCCGGCTCATTACTAATCATCGAGCGCTGTCCAAGCAGTTCGCCAGATTTAACCAATTTTACAATTTGATCCTTTCCGTTTGCACTCAATTTCGAAAGCTTACCGACACCATCTTTTATACAAAAAACGCCATTGGTTACTTCGCCTTCTTCAAAAATGGCTTCACCTTTTTTAATTTTGTAAGAGGTTTTACTGCTGGCTAATTTAATGACTTCTTCTTTGTTAAGGGCTTTTAATGAGCTTAGCTGACGTACAATGCATTGATCACATTTATTCATGACAATATTTGTTTGCTGCAAAAATAAGCATATTTAAGGGTTTTAACGACCATAATAAGGTAAAATTATTATAAATTAGGGTTTACTCTCGTTTGAGCTTTTTATTTTATAAATTTAGGAATCCGATTTCAAAATAACATGATAATTGTCATCTTAAAAATTATGCTTTAATTGGAAATTTGCAACAAATAAAAACAAGTTTATGAGGGAGCAAAGTTGTTTTCATTGTGGTTTAACTATTGAACAAAATGAAGAAATTGATTTTGATGATAAAAAGTTTTGTTGCACAGGCTGTAAAACAGTTTACGAAATTTTCAGCATCAATGACCTAACATCTTATTATGATTTTGAAAAGTCTCCAGGCGCCACTCCGCAAGACATCAAAGGGAAATATGATTTTTTAGAAAATGAAACCATACTAGCAAAGGTTTTGGAATTTCAGGAAGGAAACACTTCGATTGTTTCGCTCAATATTCCGCATATCCATTGCAGTTCTTGTATTTGGATTTTAGAAAACCTAAATCGTCTTCAGCCAGGAATTAGTACTTCTCAAGTTAACTTTCACGAAAAGAAAGTTAGAATTACGTTTAATTCAGACCTCGTTTCTTTAAAAGAAATTGTTTATCGCTTAAGTTCTATTGGTTACGAACCTTATATAAGTTTAGAAAATTACGGAACAGCAAAAGCAAAGGTAGACAGGAGTTTAACTTATAAGCTAGGTGTAGCTTTTTTTTGTTTTGGAAATATAATGCTGCTTTCATTTCCAGAATATTTCGAAATGAAAGAATTCTGGTTGGATAGTTACAAACCGTTTTTCAGATTACTGATTTTTCTTTTAGCATTACCAAGTTTCTTGTATTCGGCAAGCGGGTATTATATTTCTGCCTATCACAGCATTAGAACTAGAATGCTTAACATTGATATTCCGATCGCTTTAGGAATTATTGTAATGTTTATTCGCAGTACATACGATATGTTAATGGACCATGGTCCGGGATTTTTTGACAGTTTGGCCAGTTTAGTATTTTTTATGCTCCTTGGCAAAATGTTTCAAATTAAAACGTATAGTTTTTTAAGTTTCGAAAGAGATTTTAAATCGTATTTCCCAATTGCTGTTACTAAAATTAATAAAGATGCTACCGAAGATAATGTCGCTATTTATGATGTATTAAAAGGAGATCGATTATTAATTCGAAATCAGGAGCTTATACCGGTTGACGGAATTTTAATTAGCGAAAGCGCAGAGATAGATTATAGTTTTGTTACAGGAGAAGCAGTGCCAATTACTAAAAAGTCTGGAGATAAAATATTTGCAGGAGGAAAACAGATTGGAAAAGTAATAGAAATGGAAGTATTGCATTCTGTTTCGCAAAGTTATCTGACTCAGTTATGGAGTAACGAAATTTTTCAGAAAAAAGTAGATCAGAAACACAAAACCATAACAGATGCAATAAGCCGATATTTTACCCCTATTTTATTACTAATTGCATTTGGTGGTTTTGGTTATTGGATTTTT
Source organism: Flavobacterium sp. LK-23 (assembly GCF_058135255.1). Lineage (NCBI taxonomy): Bacteria > Pseudomonadati > Bacteroidota > Flavobacteriia > Flavobacteriales > Flavobacteriaceae > Flavobacterium > Flavobacterium sp. LK-23. The sequence goes on along the minus strand of NZ_JBYUVT010000026.1, from coordinate 47,366 downwards.
ATTGATGCCAATACTGCTTTTAATGTTTTTACGGCCGTATTAATTGTGGCTTGCCCTTGCGCATTGGCTCTTACAGCTCCGTTTACTTTTGGAAACATATTACGAATTTTAGGGAAAAAGAAATTTTATCTGAAAAACGCGATTGTAATCGAACAACTTGCTAAGGTGGATACGATTGTTTTTGATAAAACAGGAACAATTACAACGAATAAAAAATCGAATATAATGTATGAAGGAAATGCTATTTCGGATTCAGATATTGTATGGATTAAAAATGTATTACGAGGATCAAATCATCCATTAAGCAGAATGCTGTATGATTTTCTGCCAGAAGCTAAACGTGTCGCTGTAGAAGAATTTCAAGAGATTACAGGAAAAGGAATTTTGGCAATTGTTGAGAATAAAGAAATTAAAATTGGTTCAGGACAATTTGTACATGATATAGTTGCAGATGGTTCGGAAATTGAAAAAACAGCGTTGCATATCAAAATAGGAGAGGTTTATTTGGGGAAATTTACTTTTCAAAATCAATATCGTGAAGGTTTAGAAAAACTTTTTGAAGATCTGAGTAAAGCTTATAAAATCAAAGTGCTTTCTGGAGATAATGATGGTGAGAGAGCTAATTTGGAAGCGATTCTTCCAAAAGGAACTGAGCTGATTTTTAATCAGAAACCAGAACAAAAACTAGAATACATAAAGAAACTTCAAGAAAAAGGGCAAAATGTAATGATGGTTGGCGACGGGCTGAATGATGCAGGAGCGCTGGCGCAAAGCAACGTCGGGATTTCTATTTCAGAGAATGTAAATGTCTTTTCGCCTGCATGCGATGCAATTCTTGATGCAACAGAATTTTCACGTTTGAACTACTTTTTAAAGCTCTCACATAAAGCGATTTCTATTATTAAAATGAGTTTCGGACTTTCCTTGCTTTACAACGTTGTTGGACTTGCATTTGCAGTTACAGGAAACCTACTTCCGTTAGTTGCTGCTATCATTATGCCATTGAGTACAATTACTATTGTGAGTTTTGTAACTTTAATGTCTAACTATTTCAGTAGCAGAAATTTATAATAACTATAATTTGTATTATAAGATTTTTTTTATAAATTTAACAATCTTTTTGTTTATGATAATTATCATATTTTATACGCCCTTAACGAAGTAATTTTGTTAATATAAATCTAAGGTATGAGTGTTATTTATCTATTAATTTCAGTAAGTATTTTTGTGGCAATCTGTTTCTTTGTTGCCTTTATCGCAGCTGTCAAGTCTGGACAGTACGATGATGATTATACCCCTTCAGTCAGAATTCTTTTTGATGACGAAACCAAAATTAATTCCCAAAATAATAATTCACCAATCGAAGAAAAACAAGTATAATTATGGAAATGGAACAGTTTTATTACGACAACAAAATTGTAAAAAAATTCATTTACGCCACAATACTATTTGGTGTTGTGGGTATGTTAGTGGGACTTACCCTTGCGGTAATGTACCTTTTTCCCAACATTACAGATGGGATTTCGTGGCTTAGTTACGGCCGTTTGAGACCGTTACACACCAATGCAGTTATTTTTGCCTTTGTGGGTAATGCTTTCTTTGCTGGTATGTACTACTCGCTACAAAGATTGCTAAAAGCCAGAATGTTTAGTGATTTTTTAAGTAACCTTCATTTCTGGGGATGGCAGTTAATTATTGTAGCAGCCGCAATTACACTTCCGTTAGGTTATACTTCTTCTAAAGAATATGCAGAGCTAGAGTGGCCAATTGACATTGCAATCGCTTTAATTTGGGTTGTAATGGGAATTAATATGATTGGAACCATGCTGCGTCGTAGAGAGCGTCACTTGTATGTTGCAATCTGGTTTTATTTAGCAACATTTGTAACGGTAGCAGTACTTCATATCTTTAATAATATAGAAATTCCGGTTTCAGCTTTAAAAAGCTACTCTGTATATGCAGGTGTTCAGGATGCGCTTGTGCAATGGTGGTACGGGCATAATGCGGTAGCATTCTTCCTTACAACTCCGTTCTTGGGATTAATGTACTATTTCGTTCCAAAAATTGCAAACAGACCTGTTTATTCTTATAGATTATCTATTATTCACTTTTGGTCTTTAATCTTTATCTATATATGGGCAGGACCTCACCACTTATTATATTCTGCATTGCCAAACTGGGCTCAGAATCTTGGGGTTGCATTCTCAGTAATGTTAATTGCGCCATCTTGGGGGGGTATGATCAATGGTCTTCTTACATTAAGAGGAGCTTGGGATAAAGTTCGTGAAGAACCCGTTTTAAAATTCTTCGTAGTGGCAATTACAGGTTACGGTATGGCAACTTTTGAAGGTCCGATGTTATCTTTAAAAAACGTAAATGCTATTGCGCATTATACGGACTGGATCGTAGCACACGTACACGTAGGGGCTTTAGCTTGGAATGGTTTCATGTCATTTGGTATTATCTATTGGCTGATTCCAAGAATGACAAAGTCAGAGCTATTCTCTAAGAAATTAGCAAACTTCCATTTCTGGATTGGGACTTTAGGTATTATTGTGTATACAATTCCGTTATATGTGGCTGGTTTCCAACAAGCATCAATGTGGAAACAATTTAATCCAGATGGTACTTTAACTTATGGTAACTTCCTTGAAACCGTAACGGCTATTATGCCAATGTATTGGATGAGAGCTATTGGAGGTAGTTTGTATCTAATAGGTATGCTGACCTTGGTTTATAATATTATTATGACTGTAAAAGCTGGTAATACAATTGAAGATGAATTGGCTCAGGCTCCAGCTTTGCAAACAATAAAAAGCAGTAGATTAAGTGGAGAGAAATTCCACTCATGGTTAGAAAGAAAACCAATCCAGTTAACCATTTTAGCAACTATTGCAATTTTAATTGGAGGTATTATTCAGATTGTTCCAACAATAATGGTAAAATCAAATATTCCAACTATTTCAAGTGTAAAACCATATACGCCGTTAGAGCTTGAAGGACGTGATTTATATATTAGAGAAGGTTGTGTTGGATGTCACTCTCAGTCCGTTCGTCCATTTAGAAGTGAGGTTGAACGTTATGGAGTTCAGTCAAAAGCGGGTGAGTTTGTTTACGACCATCCATTCTTATGGGGATCAAAACGTACTGGACCAGATTTGTTAAGAGTAGGTGGTAAGTATAATGACAATTGGCATTTTAACCACATGTGGAATCCACAAAGTACATCTGCAGGTTCAATTATGCCAGGATATAAATGGCTGTTTGATAATAAACCAATGGATACTTCATTGACTCAGAAGAAAATGCAAGCTATGATTTCTTTAGGGGTGCCATATACTCCAGAAGAAGTTGCTAATGCACAAAGAACTTTAAGAGAGCAGGCTGTTAAGATAGAAAAAAACTTAGAAAGTGATCCTGATTTCGTTAAGAGTTACGAAGACAGCCGCAAAAAAGCTGAAGCAAAAGGCGAGAAATTCATTCCGATGAACGAAAGAGAAATCGTTGCTTTGATCGCTTATATTCAAAGACTTGGTACTGATATTAAAGTAAAAGAAACTTCAAAATAACAGCATTATGTTTGAACAAATAAAACACAATATGGAAACAATATCGGGTATAGAAGTTTACCCGATTATTTCCCTCTTAATTTTCTTCTTATTCTTTGTAGGATTAGGCGTTTGGGTATTCTCTTATAGAAAAGAAAAAATTCAAGAAATGAGTAATATACCTTTAGATGAAGGACTTAGTGTAATTACAAAAGATAGATAAAAATGAAAAAGTTTTTCCCAGTATATGTTAGAGTACCGTTGATTTTCTTCATCGTATTTGCTTTGATGGAATATTTTATAGACTCAGGCGATAAGCCCGCTTTTGTAAAGTTCCCAATGGTAGCACTCTTTTTATTCGTCTTTTTATTTATTCTGATTGCAATCGAAATTACGCTTAGTGCTGTAAATCGAGTGATGTATCAATTGCTGTCACCAGAAGAAAAAGCGCAAAAAGAACTTGAAGAAAGTTTAAGCTTCAAAGAAAGCACTTGGTTTAAAAACCTTATGCATAAATTGACTCAAACAGAACCGATTGAGAAAGAAGCTGATTTATTGATGGATCATGATTATGACGGAATCAAAGAATTAGATAATAATTTACCGCCATGGTGGGTATATTTATTCTACATCTGTATCATTTTTGGAGTAATCTATGTAGTTCGTTACGATGTTTTAGGAGCCGATGATCAAGAAATGGAGCTGAAAAAAGAATTAGCTCAAGCAAAGATTGATGTTGCAGAATACATGAAAACAGCACCAGATTTAATGGATGAAAAAACGGTTGTTTTACTAACTGATGCACCAAGTTTGGATGAAGGTAAAACAATCTTTACAACCAATTGTGCCGCATGCCACCGTGCAGATGGAGGTGGTCAAATCGGGCCTAACCTTACAGATGATAAATGGATTTTAGGAGGAGGAATTAAAAACCTATTCCATACGATTACAAATGGTGGTAGAGATGGAAAAGGGATGATTGCTTGGAAAGGAACCCTTAAACCAAAAGAAATACAAAAAGTAGCAAGTTATATTCTTTCTTTACAAGGAAGTAATCCTAAAGATCCAAAAGAAGCTGAAGGAGAAGTTTGGGTAGATGATAGTGCTCCCAAAACAGATGCGGCCGCTGCAGCACCAAAAGATACCACACAAGTTAAAAAATAATTAGAATATCATGTCAAATTTACCAGACGAAGCTTTTAGAGATACCATTGGAACAATAGATGAAGGTGGAAAACGAAAATTTATATTTCCTAAAAAACCGTCTGGTAAATTTTATGATTATAGAAAAATTGTCAGCTATGTTTTGTTGGCAATTTTATTCATAAATCCTTTTATCAAGGTTAATGGGAATCAGTTTATGATGTTCAATATTATCGAACGTCGCTTTAATATTTTTGGATTCCCTTTTTGGCCACAGGATTTTTATCTCTTCGTAATTTCAATGCTGATCGGCGTTGTATTTATACTCTTATTTACTGTTGTTTTTGGAAGGATTTTTTGTGGATGGATTTGTCCGCAGACTATTTTTCTTGAATTGGTTTTCCGTCGAATAGAATATTGGATTGATGGAGATCGCGGAGCACAAACCCGTTTAGCGAAACAAGAATGGAATGCAGAAAAAATTAGAAAAAGACTGATTAAGTGGACTGTTTTCTTTTTGATTTCTTTCCTTATTGCTAATGTCTTTCTTGCTTATTTGGTAGGAAGCGACACATTATTTTTAATGATTGAGCAAGGCCCGATAAAACAGGCAAGCAATTTTATAGCATTATTAATATTTACTGGAGTTTTCTATTTTGTTTTTGTATGGTTTCGTGAACAGGTTTGTATTATTGCTTGCCCGTACGGAAGATTACAAGGGGTTCTTCTAGATAATAAATCTATAAATGTTGCTTATGATTTTGTACGAGGTGAAAAAGAAGAAGGCCGTGCAAAATTCAATAAAAAAGAAGATAGAGCATTAACAGGAAAAGGAGATTGTATTGATTGTCTTCAATGTGTTCATGTTTGCCCTATGGGAATTGACATTAGAAACGGAACACAGTTAGAATGTACAAACTGTACAGCTTGCATTGATGAATGCGATCATATTATGGAATCTGTAGGATTGCCAAAAGGTCTTATTCGTTATGCTTCTGAAGATGAAATTGCCAAAAAAGAACCTTTTAGGTTTACAGCAAGAATGAAAGGTTATACAGCAGTTCTCTTTATTTTATTGAGTATTTTTGTTGGAATGCTGTTTTTAAGAACGGATGTTCAAGCGGTAGTTTTACGTTTACCAGGTCAGTTGTTCCAGCATAATGGAGAAAAAATTAGTAACGTTTACACCTATAAAATTGTAAACAAAACGATGAAAGATTACAACGATATTCATTTTGAATTAATAGATCAGAAGGGAGAAATTAAAAATGTTGGTAAGAGACATTTTAAGGTTGCAAAAGAAGGAATTTCTCAAGGAACATTATTCATTGAAATCGATGAAGTTTTATTGGAAAGCGATAAAACAAAAGTAAAAATAGGGGTTTATAATGGTTCTGAACTCATAGAAACAACAACAACAAATTTCTTAGGACCACGTAGTTTTAATTAAAAATATAGTATTATGAAATTTAATTGGGGAACTGGAATCGTCATTGCATTCGGATTGTTTATGACATTCATTTTATATTTTGTTTTTGAAGTGCAGTCAAATTCTAAATACGATAACGATCTGGTAGTTGAAGAATATTACAAACACGATACGCACTTTCAGGACGAAATGGCAAGGATTCAAAATGCACACGATTTACAGCATAAGCCATCAATAAAATATACTGAAGATGGTGTAGCGGTAATTTTTCCTGCAGGATTTGAAAGCGATAAGGTAAAAGGTAACATTCAATTGTATAGACCTTCAAACAAAAAATTTGATTTTAATACTCAAATTGCTTTAACTAATTCAGAAATTATTATTCCACAGAAAAAACTAATAAAGGGTCGTTGGGATGTGAATATGGAATGGCAATATGAAGGAAAAAAATATCTCACTAAAGAAGTCATTTACGTAAACTAAATCAAAATGTTATTCTCAGCTTTCTTTTTAGGTTTAATAAGTAGTCTGCATTGTGTTGGAATGTGTGGGCCAATTGCCATGATGCTTCCTGTAGATAGGCAAAATGAAGCCAAAAGAGTAACACAGATTATGACATATCATTTTGGTCGATTATCTGCGTATTCAGCAATTGGGCTGATTTTTGGATTGCTCGGAAGAGGTTTTTTTCTGGCAGGATTACAGCAGAAAATGTCAATAATTATTGGTGTAATTATGATTGTTGTGGTTTTGATTCCTGAGAAGAAATTTGCTCAATATAATTTTTCTAAACCAGTATACAAAATCATTTCAAAAGTTAAAGCCAATCTTGGAAGTCAGTTTAAAAACAAGAGTTATAAATCTCTTTTTACAATTGGTCTTCTAAACGGATTTTTGCCTTGCGGAATGGTTTATGTTGCTTTGTTTGGAGCAATAGCCATGCAGAGCGCAGGTCTTGGTGTACTTTATATGCTTTTGTTTGGAATCGGAACAATTCCGTTAATGACTATTGTGGTCTATGTCAATACATTATTGAAATTGCCATTTCGAAATAAAATTCAAAAGGCAATTCCTTATGTAGCCGTTATAATTGGAGTTTTATTTATCCTTCGTGGATTAGGATTAGGTATTCCTTATATTTCTCCTTCAAACATGAGTTTATTTGTGCAGCAGACTCCAAACTGCCATTAAAAAGATATTTTAAAAAGATTTTATACGGTCATCGAAAACAAATTTGTTTCCGGTGACTTTCTTTTTAGATGTAAATCAAAAGCCATACAAATATTACGTACAAAAGGCCTTCCTTCTTCTGTAATTTTGATTTTATTACTTTCAATAACAATTAAATTATCGTTTTCGATTTCTTTTAAAGCAATTATAACCTCAGGAAGCTCTGCAAAATTTAGAGATTCACCAGTCCAGGAAGTCTCCAATTCACAGGTTAAATTCAGAATGTGTTTTCTAATGATTAGATCTTCAGGATTCAAAATATGACCTTTTACAACAGGAAGTTGGTCAGACTCTAAAATCTCGTAATATTCTTCTAGACTTTTGGTGTTTTGTGCAAAACTATACCAGCTGTCGCTAATAGAAGATACGCCAAGTCCAATCATAACCTGCGTTTTAGAAGCACTATAGCCCATGAAATTTCTATGCAGATTTCCATTATGTGCGGCTTTGTATAAACTATCATCTGTTAAAGCAAAATGGTCCATGCCAATTTCATGATAGCCGTTTTGAATTAAAAGTTTTTTACCAATTTCATACAGTTTTCTTTTTTCCGAATCTTTAGGCAGATTTTCGTCATTAAAACCTCGTTGTCCATTCCCTTTTATCCAAGGCACGTGTGCATAACTGTAAAATGCTAGTCTGTCTGGTTTTAATGAGTTGGTTTTTTCAACTGTATCTATTACATCTTCAATAGTTTGAAACGGAAGTCCAAAGATAATATCGTGTCCAATTGATGTGTAGCCAATTTCTTTTGCCCAAAAAGTTACTTTGGCAACATTATGAAATGGCTGAATTCTATTTATAGCTTTTTGAACAGTTGCAGAGTAATCTTGAACTCCAAAACTTACTCGGCGAAAGCCTAATTCGTAAAGTTTTTTAAGCTGTTCGTAAGTTGTATTGTTTGGGTGTCCTTCAAAACTAAATTCGTGATTTGCTGCTTTTACAGCATTTTTAAAAATTCCGTTTATAAGGCTCTCCAGATTTTCTTTTGAAAAGAATGTTGGAGTTCCTCCGCCTAAATGTATTTCTTTAATAACGGGCTTTTCTGGAAGTAAATCACAATACATTTTCCATTCTTTAAGAACTGCCTGAATGTATTTCTCTTCTACGGAGTGATTTTTAGTAATACGTTTGTTGCATCCGCAGAAAGTGCACATGCTTTCGCAAAAAGGCAGGTGAATGTATAAACTGATTCCGTTCTTTGAATTGCTTTCTGAGAATGATTGTTTTAAAGTAGTAATCCATTTTTCTGATGTAAAGTCAGCTTCGTTCCAATATGGAACTGTCGGATAACTAGTATATCTTGGACCTGGGACATTGTACTTTTGTGTCAAAGAAATTTTCATAACGACGGATTTAGTTTTCATCAAAATTAAAACTTAAGGCGAAGACATAAAATGACAAATATCATATAACTTGTAAAAAAAAAGAGACCCAAAATTGAGCCTCTTTACTGAATTAAATAACTAACGTGATATAGAATCTTGGATGATTTTAAGCCATTTTTTCGCAAACTGATGATCTTGATAGACACTAATCTGTTTGATGCGGTCATCATCAAAATCATAGAATGGAATTAATATTTTTTTGGATGTTTCTTTTTCTTGAAACTCGAAATCAATTTTGATAATTGTATCTGAACCAGCATCTGTTGTCGGAATTAATTTGCTGGAAGCAATTGTATTTAAGTCGACATAGGTTGATTCCTGCTGATTTGGATTGAAATTCATCAAAATGAATTTATTATTTTTCTGATCAATCGTTAAAGTCTTATTGTTGATTGATTCTGTCAAGTCAAAATCTTCTGGGTGATTTGGATTGAATCTTTTCTTGATGTTTAAAATTCTTGATTTGCTAGCTGCAGATGAGCGCGCAGAAAAATATACTGGGATAGCGACAATAATTAAAATCACAATACCCATAATGGTGGTAGTAGTTTCCATGATGTTTTTAATGAAATAAATAAATGATATAAAGCGGTTTTCAGTTTGAAAACGGCTAATTAAGTGCTAGAAGAATAATCTTCTAAAGAAAAATCAAGTATTTATTTACCAGAAAAAATGGAAAGCATAAAGTATGACCGAGACTTTTTTACTTTGAGTGGTAAAAAGTTTGGTGTATGCGGTGTTATAAGTAACGGTTTGATGCTGTGGAATTAGCGGTAATAGCGTATCAAAACATTTAATAATTCCGCTAGGATTTGTTTTGATGTTTGCCGCAAAATGATAACTTCCCTGAGGTTGTATAAATGCAGACGAATCTAAAACGTCTTTACAGAAATTGGTGTCCGATTTTTCTGTTTCGATTATGCGTGCAGAAGCTTGGTCTGCCTGATAAGCAAACAATCCCGCTAGCAAAAGCGTAATGAAAATAACGGTTTTACGAATCCAATTCATGCCGGCGAATTTAAGTCATAAAACGCAATTAAAGAAATTTTATAGAATTAATTAACACTCAAAAAAAAGACCCCAATAAAATGGGGCCTTAAGAGTTATTGTTGCATTTTAAAATAGTAATCTGCCGAGTGTTTACCGCTTCCATAGAATAGGAAAAAGATGCAGACAAATAAAATGATTAATGCTAAAACTAAACTTTCGGAGTGCATTTGTCCCATAAAGTTAATGAGAACAGCCCCGAACAAAATTGGTAATTGAGCTGCAATTGCCCATCTGGTTAAAAGTCCAAAAATAATCATTATACCACCAATCATGTGGGCATGAGCAATGTAATGTAGCATAAACATACCTCCGCCATACTTATCGATAGGGGAAATCAAATCATGCAGGTATTGAATATTGGTGACGAAAGAGACACCTTTCATAAATAAAAATCCACCCAAAACAATACGTACTAAATCAACTGGTAAATAAGTGTGCGAATTTGCCCATTTATTCAAACTTTTTACATTTTCCATGATGTTGTGTGATTAAAAATTACATTACTAAGTTACTAATTTTTAATTAAATATTTATTTTTAACATCTTGAAAATAAGCTTCTTGCTTTTAATTTAATGTTTCTTTAAGAATTCTTAAATTACTAAACTTGAATGACTCCCAAATTGAATGGTTTTTGAATAGGAGCGTGGTTTGCAGCTTCAATTCCCATTGAAATCCAATTTCGGGTTTCTAATGGATCAATGATCGCGTCCGTCCACAATCTTGAGGCTGCGTAATAAGGAGAAGTCTGCTCGTCGTAACGTGCTTTTATTTTATTGAATAGCTCTGTTTCTTTCGCTTCATCGACTTTCTCTCCTTTTGCTTTAAGCGAAGAAGCTTCAATTTGTGCCAATACTTTTGCAGCTTGAGTTCCGCCCATAACAGCAAGTTCTGCGCTTGGCCATGCAAATATTAATCGAGGATCATAAGCTTTTCCACACATAGCATAGTTTCCTGCTCCGTATGAATTTCCGACAATAACGGTAAATTTTGGAACAACTGAATTGCTTACAGCATTTACCATTTTGGCACCGTCTTTAATAATTCCGCCATGTTCAGATTTTGAACCTACCATGAAACCGGTAACATCTTGTAAAAACACCAATGGAATTTTTTTCTGGTTGCAATTGGCAATAAAACGAGTAGCTTTATCGGCACTGTCAGAATAAATAACACCGCCAAACTGCATTTCTCCTTTTTTGGTTTTCACCACTTTTCTTTGGTTGGCGATAATCCCTACAGCCCAGCCATCAATTCTGGCATAACCTGTAATGAGAGATTGTCCGTAACCTTCTTTGTAAGCTTCAAATTCTGAATTATCAACCAGACGCTTAATGATTTCCATCATATCGTATTGTTCGGTTCGGGCTTTTGGAAGGATTCCGTAAATGTCATTTGGTTCTAATGCCGGTTTTTCCGATTTGATTCGGCTATAGCCTGCTTTATCAAAATCACCAATTTTATCTACAATATTTTTGATTTTATCTAAAGCATCTTTATCGTCTTTGGCTTTATAATCGGTAACACCTGAAATTTCGCAATGTGTTGTCGCACCACCTAAAGTTTCATTGTCTATTGTTTCTCCAATAGCCGCTTTTACTAAATAGCTTCCAGCAAGGAAAATACTTCCTGTTTTATCAACGATTAGGGCTTCGTCACTCATAATTGGGAGATAAGCTCCGCCAGCAACACAGCTTCCCATAACGGCAGCAATTTGAGTAATGCCCATGCTGCTCATTTGAGCGTTGTTTCTAAAAATACGTCCAAAATGTTCTTTGTCAGGAAAAATTTCATCCTGCATTGGCAGATAAACTCCTGCGCTGTCTACAAGATAAATTATAGGAAGTCGGTTTTCCATCGCGATTTCCTGCGCACGAAGATTTTTCTTTCCAGTAATCGGAAACCAAGCTCCGGCTTTTACAGTTGCATCATTGGCAACTACAATACATTGTTTACCTCTGATGTAGCCAATTTTAACCACAACACCTCCAGAAGGGCAACCACCATGTTCTGGGTACATTCCTTCTCCAGCAAACCCTCCAATTTCAATACTTTTAGAATTTTCATCCAATAAATAAGCAATTCTTTCGCGAGCGGTCATTTTACCTTCAGCATGCAGTTTTTCGATTCTTTTTTCGCCTCCGCCTAATTTTACTTTGGCGAATTTTTGTTTTAGTTCAGAAAGAAGTAATTTATTGTGATCTTCGTTTTTATTGAAGTTTAAATCCATGATGTAGTATTGATTTGATAAAATAGTGTTGGCTAATTTACAAAATCAATTGAAATAAATGAGTAGCTTCACGAATTTAAGAAATAGCTTGCAAATGTTTTTTAATTGTATTTTTCAAAAGTAAGGTGAAAAGGATTACTTAATTATTTTTCTTTAATTTGCTATTCATACTAATTAGTATTTTTTATGTCAAAAGCGGCAAATACACGACTAACAATTCTTCATAAAGCATTTGAATTGATTTATACCAAAGGGTATCAGACCACTAGTATTGATGAAATTATTGCAACAACTCAAGTAACAAAAGGTGCTTTCTACTACCATTTTAAAACGAAAGATGAAATGGGAGTTGCAATTATTGAAGAAATTCTAAAGCCAACGATGCAGGAACATTTCATAAAGCCCACAGAAGCCTCTCAAAATCCTATTGAAGATTTTTATGATATGATTTCATATTTGTTGCTTGAAGATCCTTTTCTGCAAGTAAAGTATGGCTGTCCTGTTGGAAATCTTACTCAGGAAATGACACCATGGAATACTAAATTTAGTGAAGCTTTAGCGGAATTGGTTGATTTGTGGAAGGAAACCATCATCAATTCAATTGAAAAAGGAAAAGAAGCAGGTTTAATTCGCAAAGATGTTGTTGGCGAACAAGTAGCATTTTTTATCTTATCTGGTTATTGGGGAATACGAAATTTCGGGAAACTTCAGAACGATAATTCTTCTTATCTGGTTTATTTAAAGGAACTTAGTGTTTATTTGAATGGTTTGAAATAAAATTAATATTCAAAAACATACTATTTGGTATGTTTTTGAATATATTTGCATTGTCTAAATCAAAAAACAATGTATCAAACACTTTTAGAAGGCCATTCATTTGTGAGGTGGCTTGTATTAGTAAGCTTATTGTATTCTATTTTAATTGCTTACAGAGGTTATTCTCAAAAACTTCCTTTTACAAAAAAGGACAATCTCCTCCGACACTGGACAGCCACAATTGCTCATATTCAGCTTCTTTTTGGCATATTGGTATATGTGCAAAGTCCGATTGTGAAATATTTTTGGAGAAATTATAAAGATGCGGTTCAAAATCTGGATGCTTCTTTCTTCGGAATTATTCATATTACATTAATGCTTATAGCGATCATTTTTATAACAATTGGATCTGCTCTAGCTAAAAGAAAACTTTCTGACAAAGAAAAGTTTAAAACCATGCTTATTTGGTTTTCTATCGCTTTAGTAATCATTTTTATTGCCATTCCGTGGCCATTTTCACCTCTTGCTAACCGACCTTATTTTAGATAATTATGAAAAATTTATTTCAGACCAATACCGGACGTTTACGAATTATTGGATTTCTTGAAGGAACTTCACTTTTGATTTTGCTTTTTATAGCAATGCCCATGAAATATATTTTTGAAATGCCATTTCTTACTAGGCCAATAGGAACCATTCATGGAGCATTATTTCTACTTTTTGTATTTAATACAATAAGCGTTGGAGTAGAGCAGAACTGGAAGTTTGCAACTACAACATGGAAAGTGCTTTTAGCTTGTGTAATTCCCTTTGGTACTTTTTATATTGATTCTAAAATTTTAAGTAAGATTAAAAACGAATAACCATGATTTTTGTATTCAAAACAAATATTGACAGCATTTCGAAAGTGAAGAAAGTCACGCCAAAACTGAATCGTTTGTTTCCAGATTCAAAATGGAATTTTGATCTTGAAGATTGTGATAATATTCTCAGATTTGAATGTAAAGATGATATTATCGAAAAAGTAATTTTCCTGATGAAAGTTATTGGCTTTGAATATGAAGCTTTGTAAAACAAAAAACATCCGCTTTTGCGGATGTTTTTTTATAAATAGAATTGATTTATTTTTTAGGAATGCAAACCATTTGTTTAAGCAAAGCCCATTGTTTTAAAGCATCACGAGCTTCAACGGCAGGGTACCCAAGCATTGTTTTTCCTGCAGGAACATCTCCGGTAACACCAGATCCAGCACCAATTGTGGCACCATCTCCAATTGTAGTGTGGTCTTTTATAGAAGCGCTTCCGCCAATAATAACTCCGTTTCCTAAGGTTACAGAACCTGCTAGACCACTGTTTCCGGCCATAATACAGAACTTGCCTAATTTGCTGTTATGCCCAATCTGAACTAAATTGTCTATTTTGCATCCGTCACCAAGAATTGTAGAGCTAAATTTCCCGCGATCAACACAAGAATTTGCTCCAATTTCTACACCGTTTCCAATAATTACATTTCCAATTTGTGGAATTTTTACCAAACCTTTTTCAGTGCAAGCACGAAATCCAAAACCATCTGCGCCAATTGTTGCGTTTGGGTGAATGATACATTCGCTTCCAATATGGCAACGTTCGCGAATAACGGTTCCAGACCAGATAGTTGTGTTTCTTCCGATTGTACACTCGTCTAAAATGGTCACATTAGGATAGATTACCGTATTCGCGCCAATTTCAACTTTTGGACCAATGTAGCAGCCAGCACCAATTTTAGCGCCTTCACCAATTATAGCGGTTTCGTCTATAGTGGCTGTTTTATGAATGTTGTTATGAAAGATTGGGGCAGGGGGAGCAAAAAGGGCAAGGATTTGTGACATTGCCAAATCGGCATTTTTTACTTTTATAAAAGCGCGGTTCTCTCCAGGCTCTATTGAAATATCTTCGTTTACAACTGCAATGGAAGCATTAGATGTCGACCAGTATTTTTCGTATTTTTTATTTCCGATAAATGAGATTTCCGAAGTCGTTGCTTTTTCTAATTGTTCTGTTGCAGTTACGCTTTGTGAAGTACTGCCGTAAATTACACCATTAATAACTTCGCTAATTTCTTGAATTGAATAGGATCTCATTGACAAATTTTAATCGACTAAAGGGTTATTTTTTGCCAAATAAAATGAATTAGATTTTAATTACCTAATTATTTTTTCACGTTTCTTAATAAATGTTTAAAATAAGATGGTAATTTTTATAAAATTAACATTCAGTGTATTAATTTAATGAGGGTTTTTTAATAAACTGAGTAATATATGCTTGGGTATTTTGTTTAGAATAATTGGAAAGTTAGTATAGAAAATAAATAATTTAATTGTTAGGTTATCGCTTACATTTGTTTTGTTAAATCATTTATAGTGAGGGTTTAATAAAAAAAAGCGATTCGTTTTAATGAACCGCTTTTTGATGTATTATTCTTTGATTTTTGATAAAGAAACTGCGTTAATGCAGTAGCGTAAACCACTTGGAGGTGGACCATCAGGAAAAATGTGACCTAAATGCGAATCGCAAACATTACAAGTTACTTCAACACGAATCATTCCGTGAGATCTATCCGCGTGATATCCAACCGCATTTTCTTTTACTGGTTGTGTAAAAGATGGCCATCCTGTTCCAGATTCGAACTTTTCGCTGGCATCAAACAACAAAGTGCCACAGCATTTACATTCGTAAATTCCAGGTTCAAACAAACTGCACATTTCTGAGCTAAAAGATCTTTCAGTTCCCTTTAAACGCGTAACCTGAAATTCTTCTGGAGTTAGAATTTGTTTCCATTCTTCATCCGTTTTCTCCACTCTTTTGTCTGGAGCTGGATTTCCTTTATTTGTAAAATGAATTACATCTGCCCATTTTATCATAACTTTTTTGTTTTAAAGTTTAAGGTTTAAGGTTTCAAGTGTACTGTGACTGAACACTAAAAATACTGAACACTGAACATTATTCCTCTTCCTTCTGTCCCATCATCATTAGATAGGCTTTAAGAAATGGATCGATATTTCCGTTCATTACACCGTCAACATCACTGGTTTCGTAACCTGTACGAACGTCTTTTACTAATTTATAAGGTTGCATAACGTAATTACGAATTTGCGAACCCCATTCGATTTTCATTTTTCCAGCTTCGATATCAGCACGTTGCGCTTGTTGTTTCTTTAATTCGATTTCATACAATTGAGAACGAAGCATTTGCATGGCGCGCTGTCTGTTGTCTTGTTGTGATCTCGTTTCAGAACATTGAATCTGAATTCCAGTTGGTTTGTGAACTAACTGAACTTTAGTTTCAACTTTATTTACATTCTGTCCACCAGCACCACTCGAACGAGAAGTTGTGATTTCGATATCGGCAGGATTAATGTCGATTTCGATACTATCATCAACTAATGGATAAACATAAACCGATACGAAAGAAGTATGACGTTTTGCGTTACTGTCAAAAGGCGAAATACGAACCAAACGGTGAACACCATTTTCTCCTTTTAAATACCCGAAAGAGTAATCTCCTTCGAACTCTAAAGTTACGGTTTTAATTCCGGCAACGTCGCCTTCTTGAAAGTTAAGCTCTTTGATTTTGTAACCATAGCTTTCTCCCCACATCATATACATACGCATCAGCATTCCTGCCCAATCGCAACTTTCAGTTCCACCAGCTCCTGCAGTAATTTGAACTACCGCACTTAAACTGTCGCCTTCATCAGAAAGCATGTTTTTGAACTCGATATTTTCAATATGTGCTTGTGCCGCTTCATATTGTTCATCTAATTCGTCTACAGAAAGTTCTCCTTCTTTGTAAAAATCATAAGCCAGCTGTAATTCTTCTGTAAGTGATACCGCTTTGTCATAATCTTCAATCCATTTTTTCTTGTTTCGAAGGTTCTTTACAATGTTCTCTGCTTCTTTTGGATTGTTCCAAAAATCAGGAGCAAAAGTTTTTTCTTCTTCGTTTGCAATCTCGATTAGTTTAGCATCGACGTCAAAGATACCTCCTCAACGCACCAAGGCGCTCCACAATACCTTTTACTTGTTCGGCTGTTGTCATAAATTAATTAATAGGTTTTTATATGTTTTTTAGAATTATTACGTTAATTTGGTCTATAGAAACGAGCGAGTTAAATTTTATTAAACTTGCCAAGAATAACTATTTGTAATACGTAATTTTGCATACAAAAATAAGATATAGTTTTTAGAATATGGAAATAAATTTAATCAGCGATACCATAACAAAGCCTACTTATGAGATGCTTCAGTATATGTTTAACGCTCATGTCGGCGATGATGTATACAAACAGGACCCAACGGTGATTGAATTAGAAAACAGAACAGCGGAGTTTTTTGGTATGGAAGCTGGACTTTTTTTTCCGTCTGGAACTATGGCAAACCAGACTGCAATTAAGCTGCATACGCAGCCTGGAGAACAATTAATTGCAGATAAATATGCTCACGTTTATCATTATGAAGGTGGAGGAGTTTCTTTTAATAGCGGTGTTTCTTGCTGTTTATTGGATGGAAATCGCGGAATGATAACTGCTGCGCAAGTAAAAGCCGCAATAAACGATCCAGAGTTTTATCATAGTCCGCTAACCAGTTTGGTTTGTGTAGAAAATACAACCAATAAAGGTGGTGGAGCTTGTTATGAATTGGAAGATTTAAGAGAGATAAAAAAAGTCTGTGATGCTCATAATTTGAAGTTTCACTTAGATGGTGCTCGAATTTGGAATGCGTTAGTGGCTAAAAGACAGAATCCTAGAGAATTCGGTGCTATTTTCGATACTATTTCAGTTTGTTTGTCTAAAGGTTTAGGTGCGCCAATTGGTTCTGTACTGCTTGGAAGTAAAGCTGATATTCACAGAGCGTTGAGAATCAGGAAGATATTAGGCGGAGGAATGCGTCAAGTTGGTTATTTGGCCGCAGCAGGATTATATGCTTTAGCTCACAATATCGAAAGATTGGCAGAAGATCACCGCAGAGCAAAAGAAATCGCAAAAATACTAAGCACTAAACCTTGGATTGCATCTATCGAACCAGTAGAAACGAATATTTTAATTTTTTCTCTTGCAGAAGGTTACAGTGACCAACTATTGATTGAAAAATTAAAACAGAAAAACATATTAATAAGTTCTTTAGGACATAATAAACTTCGTATTGTAACACATTTAGATTATAAAGAAGTAATGCATACTTATGTAATTGATACGCTTTCGAAGTTTTAGAGAAAGTTACTAAATCTTTAAGATTCTAAGATTCTAAGTCTTCAATAGGGAAAACTCAGAAACTTAGAATCTTAGTTTCTTAGAATCTTATTTAAACAAATTATCCATTCCAGGAATAGACGGCATATCCATTCTGGCTACAGCATCTAATTCTCTTTCATTTACACTTGTTGCTTTTTCTATAGCTTTATTTAACGTTACTATTAAATAATCTTCCAATTGTTCTTTATCTTCTAAAAGAGAATCGTCAATAGAAAGCGATTTTATTTTTCTACTAGCAGTGATAGTAACTTTTAATAATCCGTCAGCACTTTGTTCATCAATCAAAACAGTATCTAAGCGCTTTTTAGTATCTTCAATTTTTTGCTGGGTTTCTTTAAGTTTGCCCATCATTCCCATTAAATCCATTTTTGTTGATTTTTTAAATTATTTCAGACAAAATTACTATATTGCTGTGTGAATTCAATAGAATAATTTAAGAAAAAATTAATTCTGTTCTGTTGGGTTTGTGCTATTTTTGCGTCTTCATATTTAAAAATTAATGCTCAATAAATGCAAAATGATATATCGGCCCCAAAGGCTAAAATAATTCCAAAGACATTAAAAAAACATAAAGAAGCTAGGATTGACAACTATTTTTGGCTTAATGACCGAGAGGATTCTGAAGTAATTGATTATCTAAATAAGGAGAATGCTTATTATCAAAGCATGACTTCTCACACCCAAAATTTAAAAGATAGTCTGTTTGAAGAGATGAAAGCAAGGATTAAAGAAGACGACTCTTCTGTTCCTTATTTTTATAATGGATACTTTTATATTACGCGTTTCGAAACAGGGCAGGATTATCCAATTTTTGCAAGAAAAAAAGGAAGCCTTTCTGCCGAAGAAGAAATTCTTTTTAATTGTAACGAAATGGCAAAAGGACACGCTTATTTCAAATTAGGTGGTTTAAGCATTAGTCCAGATAACAAATTTGCTAGTTTTGGAGTAGATATTGTTGGAAGAAGAATTTATACGATTCAAATAAAAAACTTAGAGACTGGTGAAATTTTAGCAGATAAAATAGAAAATGTTACAGGCGCTTCAGTTTGGGCAAATGACAACAGTACTATTTTTTATGTGAGACAAGATCAAGTTACGTTGAGGGCCGATAAGGTTTTTAGACATAAATTAAATACTGCATCTGAAAATGATGTTTTGGTTTTTGATGAAATTGATGATACTTTTAATGTGTCGATCAGTAAAGAAAAATCAAGAAAATATATTGTTATTGGTTCTGGAAGTACATTAACGACGGAATATAGAATTCTAAACTCAAGTAATCCAGAGGGAGAATTTACAGTTTTTCAGCCTCGTGTACGCGGGTTAGAATACAGTATTTCTCATTACGAAGATTCTTTTTATATTCTAACCAATAAAGATAAGGCGACCAATTTTAAATTGATGAAAACGCCTGAAGGTAAAACAGGAAAGAAAAACTGGGTAGATCTTATTCCGCACAGAGAAGATGTCTTGTTGGAAGATATTGAAATTTTTAAGAACTATTTGGTCATAGAAGAGCGTTCTAACGGATTAAATCATATTAGGATCATGCCTTGGGGCGATGAGCCAGATTATTATCTTCCTTTTGGCAGTGAAACGTATAATGCGTACACGACAACCAATGTTGATTTTGATACCGATATTTTGCGTTACAGTTATCAATCATTGGCAACTCCGTCTTCTGTAATTGATTTTAATATGAAGACTAAAACTAAAGAAATCTTGAAAGAACAAGAGGTTTTAGGAGGGAAATTTGACAAGAACAATTATATAGAAGAAAGAGTTTGGGCAACAGCCAGAGATGGCGTAAAAGTGCCTATTTCGATGGTTTACAGAAAAGGATTGGAGAAAAATGGTAAAAATCCGTTGTTGCTTTACGCATACGGTTCGTACGGAATTACGATGGATACGTACTTTTCTTCGACAAGATTGTCGCTTTTAGACCGCGGATTTGTTTATGCTATTGCGCATATCAGAGGAGGCGAGGACTTAGGAAGACAATGGTATGAAGACGGAAAACTGTTAAAAAAGAAAAATACCTTTACAGATTTCATCGATTGCTCTAAATTTGTAATAGACCAAAAGTATACTTCTCCTGAACATCTTTATGCTGAGGGAGGATCTGCTGGAGGACTTTTAATGGGAGTGATTGTAAATGAAGCTCCTGAATTGTATAATGGCGTTATCGCTCAGGTGCCTTTTGTAGACGTAATTACCACGATGTTGGACGACAGTATTCCGCTTACAACTGGAGAGTATGACGAATGGGGGAACCCAAACAAGAAAGAATATTACGATTATATGTTGTCGTATTCGCCTTACGATAACGTAAAAGCACAAGAATATCCTAATATGTATGTGTCTACTGGTCTTCATGATTCGCAGGTACAATATTGGGAGCCAGCTAAATGGGTTGCAAAATTGCGAGATTTGAAAACAAATAATAAACTTTTGTTTTTAGATACCAACATGGATGCAGGTCATGGCGGGGCTTCGGGACGTTTTGAGGCTTTAAAAGACTTAGCAAAAGAATTTAGTTTTTTATTAGATTTAGAAAAAATTAAAAGCTAATTAGAAATTTTTTGTTAAATTTGCAACCTATCAAGGTTAATTTAGAAAAGGCCTTTGATTAACTATTTTTTTATGAAAGAAGAAATAACTGCTTATAATAATGTTTTAGAGTTAATAGGAAACACCCCCCTTATTAAGCTAAATAAAATTACCGAAGAGTTAGAAGGAAATTTCTACGCAAAGGTAGAAGCTTTCAACCCAGGTCATTCCTCAAAAGATAGAATAGCACTATATATTATTGAAGAAGCCGAAAGAAAAGGAATTCTATCTCCGGGAGATACCATTATCGAAACAACATCTGGTAACACAGGATTTAGTTTAGCAATGGTAAGCATTATTAAAGGTTACAATTGTATTTTGGCTGTAAGTTCAAAATCATCTAAAGATAAAATTGACATGTTGAGAAGTTTAGGCGCCAAAGTGTATGTCTGTCCGGCTCACGTTTCTGCAGATGATGAAAGATCTTATTATAATGTAGCAAAACGTTTGCACGAAGAGACAAAAGGTTCAGTCTACATTAATCAATATTTCAATCAATTAAATATTGATGCTCACTATAACACTACAGGTCCAGAGATTTGGGAACAAACAAAAGGACAAATTACGCACTTAGTTGCTTGCAGCGGAACAGGAGGAACTATCTCTGGAACTGCAAAATTCTTAAAAGAAAAAAATCCAAATATTAGAATTTTAGGAGTTGATGCTTTTGGTTCTGTATTGAAAAAATACCACGAGACTAAAGAATTCGATAGCAAAGAAATTTACCCTTACCGTATAGAAGGTCTGGGTAAAAACTTAATCCCATCGGCTACAGATTTTGATATTATTGATAAATTTATGAAAGTAACCGATGAAGAAAGTGCTCACTCTGCTAGAGAGATTACTAGAAAAGAAGGTTTATTTGTTGGATATACTTCTGGAGCAGTAATGCAAGCTATTAAGCAATATGCTGAAGAAGGAGAATTTACAAAAGAGAGTAATATTATTGCTATCTTCCCAGATCATGGTTCTCGTTACATGAGTAAAGTATTCAGTGATGACTGGATGAACGAGCAAGGTTTCTTTGATAGTGTTAACGAAGAAGAAGCTCAAAAAATTGAATTCGTAAAGTAGTATATAGTACTTTATTCTAATATAGAAACTCCATTCGAAATTACGAATGGAGTTTTTTGTTGGCTTATTTTTCGACAAGTAAACAAATGTATAAAAGTTAAAATTTATTGTTTTGTTGATTATCCCGTATTTATACGTAGGAAATTATTAATATTAATAAATTTAATTTAAAGTTTTAATAAAATTTTTGAGTTTTAAAAAATGGCTTTTTATAGATGAAATGCGTAAAAAACGTTATTTTAACGAGTATTTAGGTAAGTTATCGGAAATATTTTAGCTCGAGACCATAATAATATAGTTTAGGGGTATTAAAATAACATAGTTGTTTAATCCCTAAAATCTACTATTATGAAAAAATTACTACTAACAGTATTGTTTGTAAGTTATTTGAATGTGAATGCGCAAACACCGATTCAGGAATTTAACTTTAATGGTACTTTAAATAATACGGCAAACACCACTTCATTTATCGGTACCAACAATTTTGTAGCAGACAGAGCTGGAGTTATAAAAGGAGCTCAACGATTAAATAATAAAGCTCTAGAAGCTGTAATTGACAATCTGCCTCAAGGAAAAAGCTCAAGAACAATTAGTATTTGGGTTAAGTTTAATGATATTTCAAACGCAAACTATATTTGGGGCTACGGAAGTCCTCTTACTGCGCAATATTGCGGGCTATTACAGCAAGGAACAACTTCTTCTAACTCCGATTTAAGTTTGGCTGCTTGGGGAGCTTCTAATGATGTTATTGTATCTACACCGCTTGAAAAGAATATTTGGTATAATTATACGATTACCTATGAAGGAGCTACTTCTAAGATATATCGCGATGGTAAATTATTGAAATATCTAGAGGGTATGGTAAGGTCTACTAATGGAAATATTTTTAGATTAGGCGAAATTAATACAATGGTTGGAATAAATGCTGATATAGACGATTTAAAGATTTATAATATAGCACTGACCCCAGATCAAGTAAATGAATTATATGAGAGTGAAAAGGCTTCTAATTTGCTTGTAGCAGCAGTTGCAGAGGCTAAAACAGCTAAATCGGCAGTAAAAGCAAAAACAAATCAAACTATTATTGCTTCGAGCGATGTTAGTGGAACAACAAAAAGTGTAGAAGTTTATTCGCAAGGGCAAAAGTTAATGGGAAGTAATGCAACGAATATAAGCGATCTTCCAGAAGGGACTTATTTATTAAAAATTACCAGTACTCCATCAAAAAAAATTACCTCAAAATAAATGGTTTTTTAGTTTTTAAATGTTAGTTAGTTTTTTTTATTGCGCAAGCAATTGAGTTTTTGGAATAGTAAGGAAAGCTTTCTGTATTCAGGAGGCTTTTTTTTAGTCTAATTTCCATCCAAAAGTGGTCTGAAACACATAATCATCTTTAGATGCCCCTGGCTTTGGTTTGTTGTCGTAGTTGTAAACAAAAGAAAGTTTAATAAAAAAATCTAGTGGCAAGTCGTATTTCGTATCAACAGAAAAATCGGTACGAATCCTTTTGCTTTCTGTTAAACTAGGAAAAAAGGTCACTTTAGACTGAATGCTAAAATCGCCAATATCATATAAGTTAAGATCGCTGCCTAAAAATAGCTCCAAACTTTTATTCGGTTCAGGAGTTTCTGTAAAGCGCTCGTGGTTAAAAGACAATCCGGAAGCGATTCCCCAGTATTTTTTGTTGCTATGAATGATATATTTTCCGAAACCTGCTTTTGAAACAACACGAAGATCAATATCCTGTTCTGTATTCTTTAAAGTCACCACCGATAGCGGAATAAAATAATCCTTTGGCAGTAAATGTACATAACTAACATCGGTATCAATTCTTCGTATAGGATCGCTATCATCTTGTATGGATTGGATTTGTTTGTACATTGCCGTTCCGTACCACTTTTTTGCAGTGTATCCTAAATTTACGTTTACAGTTAATTGCTGTAAACTTTGCGCTTTAGTCAATTTGATTCCGGCGTCGAAACTAGCATCGAGTCTGTCCCAGAAACTGTCATCAACGGGTTTTATTCGTACAATATCACTAAGATCAATAATGCTTTTGGTCTGTGTTTCGATATTGGTGATTTCGCATTTATTTGGAGTTTTGATTTTAGTAATTTTTCCGTTTAATAAATTACCATTGGAAAGATTGATAATATGAACTCTTTCTGAACCGATGCTTTTTACATATTTCCATTCGACTTTAAAATCGTCTTTGCTGTAATCGGTTTCGATCTGTAAGATACCTTTGTTCATTGTTTTTATTTCACCAACAATAATATCGTTGTTTTTCAATACTAAAGTATCACAGATTTGTGCATTGATTCTGAAGAAAAATAAAAGAAAAAACAAAAGCAAAATTTTCTTCATACGTAGTATTATTTCTTTGATTATCAGCTTCTAATGTTAAAGTTAGAAATAAAAACGAAATGTAGGACAGAATCCTAAAAAAATCCTATTGACAGTTAAGATAAATTGTATTGGTGTTTTTTAATGATGCTATTGAATTTAGTAAATCGGCTTTATAAAGCTTCAAACAAATCTTGCGATATTCTTTTTGAGGTAAAAACATCATTTTTGTGAGAATTATTTATTTGTGTGTAGGAATTGTTTGGTGATGCTGAATTAAAATCATAGTTTTAACAAAATTTGTAAAAATAATAACTGAAAATTTAATTGTAAGGTTTGAGCAATCAAATTTTAGAGTTAAAGATATTTACCGTAACTCCAAAACATTCTGAAAAAAAACTACTATGACTATGAAAAAAATATTACTCACATTCATGTTTGTAAATTTTTTAACTGCCAATGCACAAAATCCGGTGCAGGAATTTAATTTCAATGGTAATCTAAACAGCGCCGATAACAGCATTTCATTTGTTGGAACTCCAATTTATGTAAATGACAGAATGGGTGCGCCGCGAGGAGCTTTAAGATTAACTAATAAATCTTTGCAAGCTGTTGTTGGTGAACTTCCGCAAGATAATAAACCCAAAACAATTTCGGTTTGGGTAAAATTTAATGCTGTAAATATTCCGAACTATATTTTAGGTTATGGTGCAGCAGTAAATGGACAGTATTTTGGTTTAGTTCAGCAGCCAGTGACTGGAGGAAATGCAGATGTAAGTCTAGTAGGGTGGGGAGATAGCAACAATGTTATCGCTTCTGTTCCGCTTGCAAAAGAGACTTGGTATATGTACAGTGTTACTTACGATGGTAATGTTTCAAAAATTTACCGTAATGGTGAATTATTAAAAGCAGCTGATGGAATTCAGCGTTCAGCGAAAGGTTATATTTTAAATTTAGGAAAATTAAATACTTCAACCAGTATCAATGCTGATATTGATGATATAAGATTATACAGTGTGGCCATGACAGACGAACAGGTTTTAGAAGCCTATAACAGTTCGAAAGCTGCTCCAGCGAATAATCAAACGGCTGTATCAGCGCCAGCTTCTAATTCAGCAGCAAGATCTGTTGGAGCACCAGCAAAAACTTCGGCACCTGCTGCTACTTCAGCTGAAACTACGAAGAATGGTAAAATAATTGAGGTCTTCTCGCAAGGAAAACAAATCATGAGCGCCAATGCGTCTAATATTGGTGATTTACCTGAAGGGACTTATTTGATTAAGGTTATCAATACAAATGCTAAAAAGTAAAGATTCGTATTTGTTTAATATAGTAAAAAAGCCTTCTGGAGATTTCAGAAGGCTTTTTTTGTTTATTATTGAGATAATATAGTCTTATTATAGCGTACTATTTTTTTTTAGGTTTGAATTATCTTCTTATTAATTGTCCAGATACTTTGTTAGGGTAGATTTGTTCAAACTAATATATTCTAATGCAGCACTTACATTCATACCTCCATCACTTCCAGATATGTAATCCTTACTTTGAGAGAATGTATTAGATAATATTTTGTGCAAAAAAGATGTTTTGGTTTTAAGTAATAATTCAGTAATATTTTTGAAATTATCTGATTCTATTATTAAAAAGTTTCCATTTCCATTTTTAATAATTGTACAACGTTTTTTTTTATTTTTTTCATATTTTATTACAAAAAAATCTTCATTTTGAAATGTGATTTTTAGTTTCGCAATTAAATTTATAGGTGTATCATCAATGATTAATGATTCAGGAAGGTTAGAAAATTTTTCAGAACGTTTATCAAGCTTCGTAATGCCTTTTTCTGAATCTCTATATTCATTTAATTGAACATTATCATATAGAAAAGGTTGTGAAATTGTGAAATTATATATAATAGGTTTCGAATCTATTACTGCATTCCGAAATTCAAGATTTTCAATTATTAATCTTTGATCTGTTATTTGTTTATATAGTGATGAATTATTTTCATGTAATTGTGTTATGTTTTTATAAAGAATAGATATGTCAACAATATCAGATTTGTTTTTGCTTTTTTTTATTAATTCATTGTATTCTTTATTGTTAGATTTTCCAGAGAATAAATCTATCAAAAAAGCAGGATCTGTTCTTGAAATAATTGATAATATTGCTCCTTGGTTTAACAAATTACTTATATACCATCTATTGTTGATATTTTCCATGGACATAACTCCAATAATAGGAAAAGGAACTTTTTCAGCGATAAATGAATATTTTACATACGCCATTTTATGGTTTAAATAATTGAATTCATAAACAATTTCTTTTTGAATATAATTGTTTTGATTTAATTTTTTTGTTGCTTCAAAATGTTCAGCATCTCTACTTATTTTTAAATTTTTATTTAAATATTCATCTAATGCCCACTTTTCATTTGTTGCTGAAAAAAATGATTGAAGTAACCCATCGATTGTAGAATAATCGATTTGATCTTGTGAATTAACTCTATTAATTTTTACAGGAATTTGATAATTTGATAATTTTACAAGAATGTTTTTGTTGTCTTCAACAATATAACCTTCATTTTCATTTTGAGCAAATATTTTTATAGTTGTTGAAAGAAATATTAGCAACAGTAAAAAGTTAATTTTCATTTTTTATTTTTTTAAATACACAAATCAAGCATGGAATAATAAGCAAAATTAATATATAAGTAATTATGCCTTGAATATAAATTGTAGGGTGTAGTTCATTTGTATCTCGTAATATAGTTTTGTTTGCATTTTTGCAATACCACACTTTTAAATATTGTCCCTTTTTATCTAATAAGGTGTTTTCCATTAAATAAGAAGTAGGATAGTATATGTTTTCATTTATTTTTTGTTTTTCTAAAACACCATAATACCAAGAATTAGATCCGCTTGAATTGGAGGAATTATTGTTCTCTATCTTATAAATGTATAATTTATCTTTTTCATAATATTTAGCTGGATCCAAATTATAATATATTAATTTGAGATCCCTGAAATTATGTGTTAATTCAGAAATTAATCCACCAATAGCAAAGACTAATGTAATGTAGGCTAACAGTTTTCTCATTAATGCTAAGTTAAAATTATTTTCATATAAAAAAACCTCCTGAATTTCAGAAGGCTTGTAAATTATCTCTTTTTCTGCTGACCTGGAGCGTAAGCTTTTGCACTTTTATCTCCATTCATTTTTTTGGCTTGTCCTGGTGGTATTTTTTTGCCAGATGGAGCAGGGTGGTTATGAACGTGTGTATGCGTACTGCAGCTAATTACACTTAATACTAAGAATAAAAGAACTAGTGCGACTACAGCAATTCTTGTGATTTTTGATGTTTGCATTTTTTAGTTTTAATTATTTGAGGTGTTGCAAATATAGTCGAAATGTTATCTTTAGCTATTTTTAGGCCTAGTTTAAAATGAGTTCAAATAATTTTTATTTTAGGTTTGATTTTCTGACTATTTATGAGATAATATGACAATAAAAGAAAAGTTTTTAATAATTGGATTTACGGATTTTGTTCATTTGGATGAGAAAAAGAGAGACGGAAAGGAGAGAATAACTTTTTGCTCTAAATATCTTAATGAAGAGATTTTTCTTTTGCTGGTCAATGAAAATGATATTTGGAAAATCGAAAAAATGGAAGATAACGATGTTGTCAGTGCTACATTAAACAAAAATAAATCGTCACTTGAAGCAGAAGACTTGCTTTTGTTTTTTAGAAATTATTACTACACTAATACTGATTTGTTGAATTTTTTCTAGTGTTAAGTGATGTTTTCTATCTGTAAAACCCCATGTATAAAAAATCCATAATAACCTCTATTTTCATGAACATCAAAAATTAAAAGATAAGTGTTATCGCAATCTTTAAAGTTACAAATTTGATACCTAAGCGAAAGTACTTCGTTTGGATCCTCCAAATATTCTAGTTTAATTATATTGTTTTGGGCTAAATCATGATTTGCTATCAGACCAGTTTTGATTAATGAATTTAAGAAATTAGAGTTTTTAAGAGAAATAATAGCTTCGTGTTTTATTCCTCCGTTTCCGCAGTAGAAATTAAAATATACTTCAGAATCAGGAGTTTCAATCGGAAACGATCTTTCGCCACCTAATTGTATTTTTTTTATAATTGAAATTTTGGTCATAGTTTTAATGATCCCTCTTTATTTTTGCAATTATTTCATCTGTCAATAACGGAGACTCCCATATTCCAAGAATATAAGTTACATCTTCTCCGAAACTATCTTCTCCAGCTCCTCTAGGCTGATATTCATACTGCCAGCGGCGAAATTCAATCATTAGATATTCTTTATCGCCAGATTCAATTAAAGTAATATCGCCAGGACTATTATACAGTTTATGGATTTTTAGAGCGCTTACGTAATATCCTTCATAACGAGAATGTTCTTCAATTTCAAATCCGTATGTTTTGGATAAAAATAATAACTCATTTATTGTAAAAGTATCATCAGCAACTAATCTTTTTGTGTAGGTCTTTTTCTCTGCAGATTCTATATTTGAGATTTTTATTGAAGGTCTTATTAATTCTGTTTTTATTGAACTTATTCCTTCAGTATTATTTGTGCTTCCATCTCCGAAAATTTCAGATTGAATGCAGTAGAAGTTTTCTATTAGTTTCATTTAGAGAATTTGTCTTGAAATAAAAAAAGTCTTCTGAAAATCAAAAGACTTATATTTTTTTAGCTAATAACACTAATCACAATAAATAATATCACAAGTGCTATTACAGCAAATTTCATAAATTTTGAAGATTGCATAAGTTGTAGGTTTAAATTAGTTTATTTCTGATTCCAACAAATATAATTTTTTATTTGAAACTAAAGCCAAAATAAATTTGAAACAGGAAAAGTTTTAGAAATTTTAATTTTTATATTCCCAATACTTGTAATTTTCAGGTATCAGTTCTAAAAACTGAACTTGATTTTCTATAAAAATACCTTTCCAGCCTTCTATAATTCTATTTTCTAGAGCCTGATCAAAGTAGCTGCTATAAAGCTTTTTATGGTCAAAATCAATGTACAAACTTGGAAGAAAATTACTATAAGTACTTTTATCTAAATTGGAATATTCAGTTTTAAATGCATTATAGATACTTTCAAATTCAATTTTTAAAGATTCTATTTCTTGCAAGTACTTATTGTTCAGAATTTCATTTTCCCAATCGTCTAAAAGCCACCATGAATTTTCTCCAAAATAAATAGATGGCTTATTGTCCAATTTGATAATTACAAATATTCCGTCTTGAAATTTATTAAAATAAGAATTCATCATTTTTTACAAATTTGTATTTAAGGTAAAAAAAAGCTCCAGAAAAATCCAGAGCTTTTTTAATATATTTGATAGAAAGACTATTCTTCTTTCATGGTATGATAAACGTTCATAACGTCATCATCTTCTTCGATTTTCTCGATTAATTTTTCAACGTCTGCGATTTGAGCTTCCGTTAATTCTTTAGTAATTTGCGGAATACGCTCAAAACCAGAAGAAAGGATTTCTAAACCTCTGTTTTCTAATTCTTTCTGCAAAGCACCAAAACTTCCAAAAGGAGCGTAGATTAAGATTCCGTCTTCGTCTTCAAAAACCTCTTCAGCACCAAAATCGATAAGTTCTAATTCTAATTCCTCAGCGTCGATACCATCTTTTGCAATTCTGAAGTTGCAAGTGTGGTCAAACATAAACTCAACAGAACCTTGAGTTCCCATTGTTCCGTTGCATTTGTTGAAATAACTACGAATATTAGCTACAGTTCTGTTATTGTTATCAGAAGCAGTTTCAATTAAGATTGCAATTCCGTGAGGAGCATATCCTTCAAACAAAATTTCTTTATAGTTAGCAGTATCTTTATTACTTGCATTTTTAATTGCGCGCTCCACATTGTCCTTAGGCATATTGGCAGCTTTCGCATTTTGTATAACAGCTCTTAATCTAGAATTGGCATCTGGGTTTGGTCCACCTTCTTTAACAGCCATTACGATATCTTTACCAATTCTGGTAAACGTTTTGGCCATTGCAGACCAACGTTTCATTTTTCTTCCTTTTCT
Organism: Flavobacterium sp. LK-23; assembly: GCF_058135255.1. Classification (NCBI taxonomy): domain Bacteria; kingdom Pseudomonadati; phylum Bacteroidota; class Flavobacteriia; order Flavobacteriales; family Flavobacteriaceae; genus Flavobacterium; species Flavobacterium sp. LK-23. The sequence goes on along the minus strand of NZ_JBYUVT010000026.1, from coordinate 17,181 downwards.
AAATTCGAACGCTCTTCCCATTTCTAATTTTTAGTTTTGTGATGCAAAAATAAGGTTTTCCTAATTTTTACAAAAACAAAATTGTTCTTTTTTGTTTCAGGTTTTAGGTTTCAAGTTATTTAGTTTGTGTTGAGTTTAACCGCAAAGTACGCTAAGGTTTACGCAAGGCTCACAAAGTTTTATTTATATAGCTTTGGATATTTGTTCTTTTTTGTTTCAAGTTTCAAGTTGAATGGCTTACGCTGATTTTAACCGCAAAGTGCGCAAAGTTTTTTTATTTAAGATTACGCTTATAAACACAAAGTTCGCAAAGCGAAATGAATAAAGCTTTGCGAACTCTTTTATTTTGTAAATTAACTTAAAAATTTCTTGGCGTTCTTTGCGTAAACCTTTGCGTACTTTGCGGTAAAAAAAATCTCATGCAGTTAAACCTGAAACCTGAAACCTGAAACCTGAAACCTGAAACCTGAAACCTGAAACCTGAAACCTGAAACCTGAAACCTGAAACCTAAAACCTAAAACAAAACCATTACTTACTAATTCCATTAAACTCATTAATGATATTTACGGCTTCGTTGAGGTACGGATTGGTTTTAAGATTATCCATTTGATATTGATTAATCGTTTTATCATTTGGATAAGCGCCTAGAAGAAACTGATTAACGCTAGAATTGTACACATCAAGCGGATTATTTTCATCATTAAAAGTATTGATCTCTGTCCAAAGTGCACCTAATGTCTTTTTCTGCTTAAAAACCGAATCTAATGTCATTGGGATTTCTGCTTTAGGAGCATTCACAATCTGATCTATTTTAAGGTTAATCTTTTTTATGTTATTGAAAAAATAATTGTCTGATAATCTCGCCGAGCTGTTTTTAGCAATTTTGTCTATCAGATTTCGCTTTACATACGTCTTGTATTTTAAGAACGGTTCGATGCTGTCATTTTTTATCGCCGTTGGAAAGTCGCTTTCTTTTTGGTAAATATCTTCGTAAAATTCAGGTAGCACAACATCTGGCTTTACGCCGATATATTGATGACTTTTGCCCGTAATCCTGTAAAATTTATTGATTGTAATTTTTAAGAAATCCGTGTTTTTATCTTCTTCAAGCGGAAGAATAGTCTGCATTGTGGCTTTTCCGAGGGTATTGCTTCCTAGCAAAAGCGCACGGTTATAATCTTGCATAATAGAAGCAAAAAACTCGCTTGCTGAAGCCGTATTGCTATTTACCAAAACCACAATTGGACCTCGATAAATAACACCTTTAAACGGATCGTTAATTACAGATTTCTCTTTCTTGTTGTCAATTACAATAGAAAGCGGACCGTAATCTACAAACATTCCAGCCAGTTTTATAGCTTCTTCCATAGAGCCGCCGCCATTGTCTATAAGATCAATAACAAGTCCTTGTATGCTGTCTCTTTGCAGTTTGATAACTTCTCGGGCAACATCATCTGCACAACCTTTTCTGCTGTTGCCATCAAGGTCGGCATAGAAACTCGGAATTTTTATATATCCAATTTTACTGTCTTTACCAATGATGAAACTGAAAACAGAATTTTCTTCATCTTTCATCATTTGTTTTTCAATATAAACATCAAAATTTTTGCCCGAATTGCGTTTTAAAGTAAGCGTAATATGCTTGTTGTTTTCAGATAAAATCATGGACGATATAGACTCCAAAGAAGCACAAGAAACTTGAAGTGTTTCTTTCTGATTGGAAATCGAAATAATCTGATCGCCTTTTTTTATCTGTCCTGTTTGATAAGCTGGTCCGTTCGGATCTACCTCATCAATAATAATTTCGTTTTTCTCGTTGAGGTTTACCGTCATTCCAAGCGATAAATGTTCTTTGGACAAAGAAGCAACAAAACTCGTTTTAGAATCATCGCTAAAATAAGCCGTATGAGGATCAAAATAGGTACAGAAGAAATTGTATAGCTTTTCTTCTTGTTTGGTATTAGAGTCTATTAGCGAATTAAAACGGCAGATTTCATTTGTAAGGATTTGATTTTTAGAAGCTTGTTCAATAGATTTGAAATTGGTTTTTAAAGAATCGAGATTATCGCTCGTTTCAACAATATCATCTAATATTTGATAACGCAGTTTTTTTACCCAAACCTTTTCTAAGTCTTCTTTCTTCAAATAAAAAGCAAAAGATTTTTTATAAAAACGGATCGTATCTTTCTTCGTATAATCAATCGGAATGGTCTGAATTTTTTCTAAAACTTTTTTAGTGCGTAAAAGGCCGTTGATGTAAGTAGCTTTAATGTCGGTAAGAAAACTGCAGTCGTTCTTTAAAATTAAATTATCGAGATTGTAACGGTATTTCTGAGCCAATTCGTCGTATTCGCTCTTAAAAAAGATATTGCGTGAAGGATCGAGTTCGTTAATAAGATTGTCAAAAACAAACACAGAAAGACTGTCATCAACAGGTTTTGGTCGTAAGTGTTCTGCTTGAATAAGCGCATTTATTTTGTTTAATATTTCACAAGTTTCTGCGCTGTTCTGACCAATGGATATAGTTGATGTCAGCAAAAAAAGGAGTAGTGAAATCTTTTTCATAAATGGAAATTCATGGGTTCATGATTAAAGTTACACTAAATTTTTTACAAATTGTAGGTTTTTTAGCAAAATATCGACAATGAAAAGTTTTTAATCGTCAAACGAACGCACATCAAATAATTTAACTCGAATTTGCTTATTTTGAAGAAAAAAAAATGCGTTACAATCGTAACGCATTTTTAAACTATAATGTCAAAACTTATTTCTTGTAAAACGGTAATTTAACCACTTTTGCAGGAACATCATTTTTTCTAATTCTAATAAAAATATCGCTGTCAACCGCACTGTTTGCAACGGTTACATATCCTAAACCAATTCCTTTATTCATAGAAGGAGACATAGTTCCAGAAGTTACAATTCCGATTACTGCTCCAGAACCATCGACAATTTCGTAATCATGTCTTGGCACAGCGCGCTCTTGCATTTCAAAAGCAACTAATTTTCTTGTAACACCAGCTTCTTTTTGTTTTTTAAGCGCTTCAGAATTGGTGAAATCTTTTGTGAATTTCGTAATCCAACCTAAACCAGCTTCAAGAGGAGAAGTGGTATCGTTAATATCATTTCCGTAAAGACAGAATCCCATTTCAAGACGTAAAGTATCACGAGCAGCAAGACCAATTGGTTTAATTCCGTAAGATGCTCCAGCTTCAAAAACTTTATTCCAAACTTGTTCTACTTCATTGTTTTTACAGTAAATTTCAAATCCGCCAGAACCAGTATAACCTGTAGCAGAAATAATTACATGCTCAATTCCAGCAAAATCACCAACTTCAAAATGATAATAAGCAATTTCAGATAAATTTACAGAAGTCAAAGCCTGCATAGCTTCAACCGCTTTTGGACCTTGAATCGCCAATAAAGAATAGTCTTCAGAAATATTCTTCATATCAACTCCCAAATCATTGTGAGAAGAAATCCAGTTCCAGTCTTTTTCAATATTAGAAGCATTTACAACTAGTAAATACTGCTCTTCTTTCATTTTATAAATAATCAAATCATCAACAATTCCGCCTTCATTATTTGGAAGACAAGAATATTGTGCTCTTCCAATTGTCAAAGTAGATGCATCGTTTGAAGTCACTTTCTGAATCAAAGCCAAAGCATTTGGACCTGTCAACAAAAATTCACCCATATGCGAAACGTCAAAAACTCCTACGCCGTTACGAACCGTTTCGTGTTCAGCATTAACCCCTTCATAAGTAATAGGCATATTATAACCAGCAAAAGGAAGCATTTTCGCTCCTAAACCTTCATGTATGTGCGTAAGCGCAGTATTTTTCATTGTGTTGTTTTATAAAATTGTTTTGCAAATCTATTCAAAAAATATCAAATTTGAATGTCTTAAATTATAAATTTCGCAATAATTAGGAGCTATTTCCTGCTATCCGCTATATCTTTTTGTTTTTAAAGAAAAAACAAAAAGGATGCCGCTTCAAACGAAGTTCACTGAACTCCTATAAAAAATAAAAATATGGTGAAGTAATCAGGGCTAGGGCTAACAGTTTCAAAAGAACAATCATCATTTCAAATTTTTACGTAATTTTATTAGATGAATGATATTAATTGATTCATATATAAAATCATGTTTTGTAAGTGAGCTATGTTTGTTTAAATAAGTGAAACGCCTTTTCTCAGCAAGAAAACTATGATTCTATGTGTTTAAAAAATAAGACTAACAAAGAGACTTAGATGAAATCATCGTATTTAATTACAAAAGAAGAGATTCTGAAATTATACAAACCCATAGATTCCAAAGCACATAAAGGAACACAAGGTCATGCGGTGATTATTGCCGGAAGTTATGGCAAAATAGGAGCAGCGGTTTTAGCCTCAAAATCCTGCCTAAAAACAGGCTGCGGACTCGTAACAACTTTTGTACCCAAATGCGGTTATCAAATACTTCAAATCTCTATTCCAGAAGTCATGGTGGCAACTGATGAAAATGTGAATTTTATAACCAATATTCATCTGCCATTAATTCCGCAAGCAGTTGGATTCGGCCCAGGAATAGGAAAGGAACTCGGAACACAAAAAGCTTTATTTGAGTTTTTAAGAGTCAATAAAGCCCCTTTAGTTCTCGATGCAGATGCGTTGAATATTATTTCAGAAAATTTATCTTGGTTAGAATTAGTTCCAGAAGATACCATTTTAACACCTCATCCAAAAGAATTGGAACGTTTGATAGGAAAATGGAATTCAGAAGCCGAGAAATTTCAAAAAACAATCGCTTTTTCAGAAAAATATAAAGTCATTGTGGTTATGAAGGGCGCACCAACCTACATTATCAACAGAACTTCGGTATACGAAAACACAACAGGGAACGCAGCTTTAGCAACCGCAGGAAGCGGAGACACCTTAACGGGAATCCTGACCAGTCTTTTAGCACAAGGCTACGAACCTAAATATGCCTCAAAATTTGGCGTCTACCTCCACGGACTAACAGCCGATTTAGCCTTGCCCAAAACGGGTTATGAGTCTTTTACGGCTTCTACTATTATTAAGTACTTAGGAAAAGCTTTTTTGAGTTTAGCTTAACCGCAAAGAGCGCAAAGGTTTACACAAAGAACGCTAGGATTGTTTTACATGATAAAGAATTTGCTCGCAAAGGCGCGAAGTCGCAAAGTTTTTATATTCTTTGCGACTTCGCGTCTTTGCGAGATTAAAAAAAACTCTGCGAACCTTGCGTAAACCTTTGCGCTCTTTGCGGTTAAAATCATTAAGTTTGTAATATGAAAAATTTCGACTTAAGAACAGTAAACGTCATGCGATATATAGCGCCACTGCGCGAAGGCGGTTCTTTACCCGCTTTGGCAGAAGCCGATGACGATTTTAAATACGTATTAAAATTTAGAGGTGCCGGACACGGCGTAAAAGCCTTAATAGCCGAATTAGTTGGCGGACAAATAGCAAAAGCCTTAAAATTACAATTGCCAGAATTAGTATTCGCTAATCTTGACGAAGCTTTCGGAAGAACCGAAGCCGATGAAGAAATTCAGGATCTGCTGCAAGGAAGTCAGGGATTAAACTTAGCGCTTCATTTCTTATCTGGCGCCATTACTTTTGATCCTGCTGTGACAACTGTCGATGCCAAATTGGCTTCACAGATTGTTTGGCTAGATGCTTATATTACAAACGTAGATAGAACTTTCAAAAATACCAATATGCTAATCTGGCATAAAGAATTATGGCTGATTGATCACGGCGCATGTTTGTATTTTCATCATTCTTGGAACAACTGGGAACAGCATGCCAAAAGTCCGTTTGCGCTGATAAAAGATCATGTTTTATTGCCACAGGCTTCACTTTTAAAAGAAGTTGATGCCGAGTTTAAAGCCATTTTAACACCAGAAATTTTAGAAGAAATTGTCAATACGATTCCGTTAGACTGGCTGCAATGGGAAGATGCAGACGAAACTCCTGAAGGATTGCGAAATGTGTATTTGCAGTTTTTAAAAACAAGATTAGAGAATTCAGAAATATTTGTAAATCAGGCTCAAAATGCAAGATAATCACCTATACGAATATGCTGTGATTCGCGTGGTGCCAAGGGTAGAGCGCGAAGAATTCCTGAATATCGGAATCATTTTGTTTTGTAAAAAAGCCAAATTTATAAAGGTTCTTTTTCATTTAAATAAAGAAAAAATACAAGCCCTTTCTTCTGATTTCGACATCGAACAATTAGAATGTAACCTGACTTCGTTAGTAAAAATCGCCAACGGAGCAAAAGACGGTGGTCCAATTGCTGAATTTGAGATTCCAGAGCGTTTTAGATGGTTAACCGCAATTAGAAGTTCGGCCATTCAAACCTCAAGACCTCATCCGGGTTTGAGTAAGGATTTGGAGAAAACGATTCAGAGATTGTTTGAAGAGTTGGTGCTTTAAAAAAGGTACTGAGGTTCTAAGATGCTAAGTTTCTAAGGTTTCTGTAGAGACGCACAGTGCGTTTGACATTGCGTAAAAAAATCTCGCAAAGGCGCGAAGTCGCACAGTAATTTAACCATGTAAGTCATATAAGTTCATTTTAGGTATAGCTTAGATTATCTTATATAACTTATATGGTAAAGAGAAAAAAAACTTTGCGACTCTGCGACTTTGCGAGATTAAAAAAAACTTAGCGTCTTTGTGTCTTCGTGGCAAATAAATAAAAAACCACGAATTGCAATAACCGCAATCCGTGGTTCTAACTAAAAACTAACTTACTTTTTATTCTAATTCAATTTAAAAAGAGCCACAAACATTCCCACCTAAAGTAGGTCCTGCATTTGCAGAAATATCAGCTTTAACCGCAGTTTTAGCCAATTTTACGATTGAGTAAGGCGGAGTAAAAGCAGTACCGCTTCCAGCCTGAGTTCCTGTTACATTTGTAAATACGTTATCAGTAGAAGTAACGGCAGTAAAACCAGACATTAGATCGATTGGATTTTTTACACCTTCAAAAACATTGCTTTCTACGCGAATACTAGCTTCAAAACCTGCTGCAACACATTTGTTGCTTACGGTGCTGTTAAATAAACTGTTTACAATATGCACTTTTCCAAAACGAACTCTTGGCATTCTTTCTTTACAGCCTGGAGCCCACCAGCATCTTGCAAAAGTAATTCTCAATTTACCGCGATCACCAGTTGCACCATCGCTAGAACCAATTAAGTTTGAATATCTATGATCATCTGATCCACCAGATCCACCTGCTTTTGGAGGTTTTAGGTAGTGGAATTTAGAATACGTAACCGAGATATAATCAGATTTGTTTTTGATGTCGAAGTTTCCATCAACACCATCTCTAAATTCGCAGTGATCTACCCAAACATTTGTACATTCGTCAAGGATTGCATTATCCCATCCGTCAGTGTCATAAGCGCCTGGACCTTCAAAAATCAAGTTTCTGATGATGATGTTTTTACATCTTTTAATGTTGATGATTCCAGAACCATCTTTGGTTTGATTCGTAGAAACCAATTTTGCTCCACTTGCTCCATAAATTGTTTTTCCAGTTTGATCTTGAAAAGACAATCTTGTTGTAATTGTGATCGTTCCAGAGACTTTAATCACTTTTACAGAAGCGTTCTCAATAGCCGATTTCAATTGAGCGTAAGTGGTAACTGTAGTTTCAGCAGCAGATCCACCACCTGTTGTACCTCCGTTTTGAGAAGCCCATCCTGGAACCTCAGCGCAGTTTCCGATTTTACCCGTTGGGTTGGTTGCAGCTGTTTCAACAGTCGTTTCATTGCTTTGAATCCCTGCTTCAGTGCTTGAAGCGATTTCTTCAGAATTACATGCTGTAAATCCGAAGATCAATGTTGCAGCGAACATTGAAAGTTTTGATTTTAAGTTCATATACGTTTGGTTATTTAAAAAAGTTTAACAGCGCAAAACTCAGTATTATTTGTAGGAAAAAAGTTGAACAAGTTCAAACTTTTACAAAAAAATCTACGAAATGTGTTTTTTTAACACTTGTAAATTTACAAAAATGCACAAATAGCGTATTTTTACGTAATCGATTACATTGGTTAAGCCCCTAATTAATGATGAATCGAAAAACAAATTTATTCCTTAACAAAAACCACAAAAAATGTACAACCTACTAAGAAAAAACATTGAAAGGAAAATTCCGCTCACGGATGAAGAATGGGATATTATTGTCTCTAAAGCCGAATTGATAAAGCTGAAAAAGAATCAGTTTTTGCAAATTCAAAATTCTCATAATAGTTATGAGGGATTCATTTTAAAAGGATCATTTAAAACCTACATTCTAAACGAAAACGGAACAGAAACGGTTATTTTCTTTTCTTTCGAAAACGAATGGATGTGTGATCTGGAAAGTTTTTATCACCAAAAGCCCACAACGTACAACATTAAAGCCATTGAAGACAGTGAAATAGTGGTCATCAATAAAATGCAAAAAGCCTATTTGTTTGCTGTAATTCCGAAACTTATTAAGTTTCATGTCCTAATGATCGAACGAGCCAATGTCGCCATTCAGCAACGGCTTTTAGACGTTCTCAACAAAACCTCAAAACAGCGTTATTTGGATTTTAAAGAGCGTTATCCGCAAAAGGTAAGTTCTATAAACAATAAGAATCTTTCGTCGTATTTGGGCGTTTCGCACGAGTTTCTTTCGAAGATAAAAAGAACGGTTTCTTGATTTTTTTTTAGGTTCAAAGGTTCAGAGTGACAAAGTAACAAAGTTTTTCTGTAGAGACGCACAGCTGTGCGTCTCACGTTGCTTAAAAAAATCTCGCAAAGTCGCAGAGGCGCAAAGTAATTAAACCATATAAGTTATATAAGTTCATTTTAGGCAAAGCTTAAATTATCTTATATAACTTAAACGGTAAAGAGAATAAAACTTTGCGTCTTTGCGACTTTGCGAGATTAAAAAAACTTCCCGCCTTTGTGCCTTCGTGGCAAAAATTAAAAATCCAGTATCCCAAAAAGACATTCAGTAGAAAAATGAAGCCTTACATTTTCCTTTTCTTCATTTTCAATAACCAATACATCATAAGGTTCTAAATGATGCGGCTTTTCATTGATTGTAATAACGGTTGTATTTAAAGAAAATACAATTACTACTTCAGCATTACAATTCTGATTACTATTGACTACTTCCAGTTTATGATGGGATATTTTTTCAGAAACCATCCAATTAAAATCAGTGCCTTTTGTATAAGAAGTCACATTATCATCGGAGTTAAATTCCATGATTTCATATTTCTTGTATGCTTTCTTTTCTTTGTTTACCTCAACATTTAAGACATTATCGAGCATAACCAGATATCGATAATAGCCCTTAAATTTGGTAAACTCTGAAGGCACTTCCTCTATTGTAGCACTGCTTATTCTAAAACCAAAATCTCTATCGGCATAAATAGCAGTTTTTGGATAGATCATATATTCATATGTCAATCCGCCGCTCCAAATAGAGGGTTTAGTATTTTTTTTAGAGAAATGCTGTACGTTCATTTATTGAATATTTTAAAAATTTTATTCTCTTTTTTTGTCCTCCTGAGCGAAGTCGAAGGATCATAAGTAGCTCGACAAAGAAAAAAACTTTGCTGAATAGCTTGGCGATCCTTCGACTTCTCTCAGGAAGACAAACCGTATAGAAGCTTTATAAAAAAAAACTTTGCGACTCTGCGGCTTTGCGAGATTAAAAAAACTTCGTGTCTTAGCGCCTTTGTGGCTAAACAAAAACTTAAATACTTTTCTCCAAATAAATAAACTCCAAAGGTTCAGCAGAAACTGTAGTATGAATTTCGCTTTCAGGAAAAGCTTCACGTTTTCCAGTATCAACATAACCATGACGTTTGTACCACGCCACAAGCTCTTCGCGTACCGAAATTACTGTCATAATGATACTCGATAAACCCAAAGATTTTGCATGATTTTCGGCTTCAGCCAACAGTTTTTTCCCGATGCCGCTGTTTTGAAGTTCTGGTGAAACGGTAAGCATTCCTAAATACAATTGATGCCCTTTTTCAACCAATAAAACCGAACCAATAATCTTGTCATTCTCTGTAAATTTCAGAATCGTATTTTTTGGATCAAGAAAGATTTCGGTCATTTCTTGTTCGTCGGTTCTTTTTCCTTCCAGTAAATGGGCTTCGGTTGTCCAGCCTTTTTTTGAGGTTTCGCCTCTGTAAGCTGAATTTATTAAGGTTGTTAATGCTGGAATGTCTTGTAATGTAGCTTGGGTAATCATGATAATATTATGCTATAATTTTTTTAAGTTTTTGAATTTAAATTTTGCTTTAGCAAAAGATAAAATTGAATTGCCTCCAGCTTTAGCTGGAGAAACAAAGTTATAGTAGAAAAGGGCTTTAGCCTAATCTTTTGCGTTTTTGGCTAAAGCCTTTTATTCTGCCAAACAAAACCTCCAGCTAAAGCTGGAGGCAATTGATTTTTTATAGAATTAATATGTTCTTCACTTAAATTCTCCGTTACTTCTTCGGGTTTTATTCGTTTTATATCATTAGCCGTAATTGTTTAAAATCACAATAATAAGATTTCTTATATAATGGCGTAATCTTTTGCTTGTTTAACTATATGTTGGTTATAAATGTTTTTGTGCCGCTATCAGAATTGAAATTATCATCATAAGGGATAACAGCTTCTGTTTCATACTCAATTATTAAATCTGCGCCTTGTAAAATGAAAATACCATTTCCTGTTAGGATGTGATCTTCACTTGTTGACGGAATTTCCATTACTTCTATTAGCTTATTAGCCATAAAATGGCAAAAGTCATTATCTTCTAAGGGTGCTTTGTCTAAATAAAAAGTGATGTTTCTGCTGCTTCCAATCCATTCGGGACCAATTTGAGAAAGTACTTTCCATCTAACCGCTAAAGTCTTGCTTTGTAATTCTTTCTTAAGCTCTTCGATTGAGTTCATAAAGTTTTTTTTCTTGTTTTCAAAAGTATGCATTTATGCGGATTTACGCGGTTTTCATATTTAAAATCGGTGTTAATTCGCGTCGTCGTGATAACGAACCCGTTAAATCTGAGTTTAAAGATATAATTGAAGTACGTATCTTACAAAAACAGCTTTGTTTTTTACAGAAACTGATTTTCGTTTAAGAATTTTAAATATCTTTGAATTATGAGTACAGCAATAAAACCAAAACATATCGGCAGAAATATAAGCCGTATCAGAGAGCTTAAAGATATGAAACAGGAAGCACTGGCACAGGCTATAGGAACAAATCAGCAGACGATTTCGGCTATTGAAAACAGCGAAACTGTAGACGAACAAAAACTAATTGAGATCGCAAAAGCTCTTGGAGTTTCTGTTGAAGCAATTAAAAACTTTTCGGAAGAAGCGGTTTTTAATTATTTTAATACTTTTAATGATACTGTTTCAAATAGTAGTTTTGGACAAGGAGCAAATAATAATTATGACTGTACTTTTAATCCTTTAGATAAAGTCGTTGAACTTTACGAGCGTTTGGTGCAAGCTGAAAAAGATAAAGTGGAGTATTTGGAGAAGTTATTGAATGGGAAATAAACGTTTTTTGAAGATATAATAAATTGAAAAGAGACCTTTGATGAGGTCTCTTTTTTTGTTCTATTGATGCGGGAACTAGTATTTATGATAACGTTTCACAATAGTTTTTATTTACGACCTTATCTCTCATAATTGCTTTGCTATTAAAATTTCTAGAAATATTTCTAACTATGTCACTATAGTTATCATTTCCATTTTCTTTTCTGTAATAAAAAGGTTTTATTGATGAGCAATTTTTGTGCTCAAAAAGTGTGTTTAATAATGTCCTATCCGAAATTCCACAAGAATGACCAAAAGTAAAAATTTGATATTCTCCCGTATTTAAAAATTCTAGTAGCTTTTTATAATTATCTGTTTCCAAATATTTAATAGACTTTATATTCTCTAGATAAATATTATTATTCAAATTCTCAATTGACTTGTAATCTTCGTCTATCTCATCTCCAAATCCGAAGATAACTTGATTGCCGTCATACTGGTTAGTTGTTCCGTGGATATGAATGCAACTGTCAATAGTACTTTTGTTCAAGTTGAATGAATCAAATGGACTTTGATTTAAATATAACTTTTCTGTAAAGGTGTAATTAAAACTGAGAAATAAAGTTTCGTCTGGCATTAGATCAAAATAATCTATAGCGTTATCTGATAAAAGTAGTTTTCGAATATCAATAGCGGTATGATCAGTATCGATTCTTGAGATTAATTTTTGAGTTTTTTCATCTAGTTCTGACAATGTAACTGATTCGTCTTTCAAGCCTTTTATTGTCTTTTGAATTTTTTGAAATTCAATTTCTGCCTTTTTATTAATGGACGTTTCAGTAAAATCTCTTAGTTTGAAGGTAGAATAAATTTTCTGTCCAATATTTTTTTTTAGTTTTATATCATCTGTTTCGGTTCCAAAGTTTGCGACAAATTTATCTTCAACATCTCTCAAATACAATTCAAGCAAATCTTTTATTTGTCTCAGATCTTTATTTAATTCTTCTATTGCGTAAGTACATTTTTCATTTTTAAATGAATCCTTTAACAAATCGTAATATTCATTTTCGATATCAACCCACTCTCTTTCTTTTTTTCTTCGGGTTAATATTTCTAGAAATTTGTTTTCAAATATTAATTTAAGATTTTTTTGTTCTAAAATTTCAACTAAATCATCAAAATTATTTCCTTTTACCCAATCTCCACCGTTATAAGGACCACCAGGAACATTATCAATCCTAATTCCTTCATTTTCAAATGTGGTTAGATACATTGTAATGTTTCCATTAACTTCATTCCGTAATTTTTGCATAACTTTTTCCCAGTAGTCATCAATAAAATGATTGTAGCTAGTTTTAATATTATGAGCTAAATCAAATCCATTTCCAATAAGTATAATTCGATTCATTTGATTTGTTTTATAATAGTCGTAGATTTTCCTGCACTTAGTTTGTTTTGGCTTTTGAATTTCTTTGTGTTCACGAGCGGGACGCTCGCGCTAGCGCGGGGGTGTATTTATTTTCGTTCAATGTTTTTCAATTTGTCAATTAGCTCTAATGTTCGTTCAATAATTTTAGGGTCATAATCTGATGCTGATTGATTTGAAAAGTTATTAGTTTGATTATTTATATTCCAATCTCTAAATATTTCTTTAATTTCCTCAGGATTTATTCTGTCATTAAATACTTGTAGATAAAATTTTCCAAATGAAATTGCGTGAATTCTGTCAGCAATTTTTAATGATTCACTCATATATGATTTAGCAAGCGTAAAAGAATATTTAGAAGATGCAATTAATAGTATTATTATAAAAATACTCTTTAAAGCGTAAAAAGTTGTTAAACTCCAATTTTCTTGTCCTTTAAAAACATCAAGAGTAATAGTTGAAAACCAAAATGCAACGACAATTCCACTAATAAGTGAAATAAATCCTAGAACATACCAAAAAAGAGCTGTTCCACGTTGATATTTTTCTCGACGATTTAGATCTAATATAGTTTCTGCAATATATGTAGGAGCGGTTTTGGCAATCTTTTCCTTAATTTCTAATGCTTTTTCATCGGTGGCAATTTTTTTACCTACAAATGAATTTATTGCATCGTTAATTTTTTTTACTACTTGAGAAACTTCTGTTTCGGAAAGTTTATCCTTTAAAGTAATAAAATTTATACTTAATAAACTTTCTGGTAAATTGTCAAAATTAACATCTCCTGTAACAATGGGAATTAAAAGTTTATCAGTTATATGACTTGTATAATTTCTTAATTGTATAAGTTCATTTAAAAAATTATTTGATTTTAGAGAATATTGAGTGATAATTGGAATTATTATATCAGAACTTAAAATAGCTTTTTTAAAAGAATATTCTTGCTCTTTTCCATAATCAGTTTCTTCATCAAATATATCATGTCCAATTTCTTTAAGTCTATAACTTAATTCATAATATAAACTCAAGTTTTTATCCTTTTCTATTTTCTGACCAAGAAGATAAATTTTTGCCATTTATTACTTTAAATTATTGAATTCTCCTGTTTTTCTAATATATCTTCTACTAGCGCGAGCGTCTCGCTCGTGAACCTTTATTGTTTTCTGTTTCTTTGGTGTTCACGAGTGGGATGCTCGCGTTAGCAGAAGACAATTGCATAAATTTTGTGCAACCACTGTTAGCTGTAGTACCGATTTACAATAATTTTATTTTTACCCGAAATCTTAGCAATCTTTAAATTAGTTAAAGCATCAACAATTGAAAATCCAATTCCAATACTCAATGTAATATTAGTTTTTATGAAAAATTCCTGTTTGAGATTTTCTAGCTTTTCCACATTAAAAAACTCTTCATTTGTTTCAAATAAAATATCATCAGAACCAATAAGTAAAACCTTACCTGTAGAAATTTGGTTTATGTTTTCTATTAGCCATTTTATATTGGTTTTTATGGAATCACTTATTTCTTGAGCTGTCTTTGGGTCGTTGTTATATAGCGCAAATTCAATTTTGTCGCCAACATTATCACAATCTATTCTAATGTAAATATTACGCATTTTTTATTTTTTGAGCATTACTAAAAGAATCAACATAATCATCATTAATTTGTTTTACAGAAACAGTTCCTTGCGTTTTAGTATTACTCCAGTATTTGCCTTCTAATTTTTTTTCATCTTTGCCAATTATCAATCTTAACTCTGTTGCTCCTTCTCTTAAATGTTCATCATTATTTTGAGTCGAATCTTTTTTATAAAGATAAGCTACATTTTTTAACCCTTTATCTTCGTTCAAAGCAAAAGTTTCTGCATATGAAACACCAACAAAATCCTTAGTAAACGTTGTGAAATGAATCCTAATAAAGCTCTGTCTTACGACAATGTAAAATTCAATTGGAGGAACTTTATTTCCTTTATCATCTATATAATCAGAAATTATAAATCCTGACCAAGTTCCATTAATATTTGGACGATAAAAAATCCAATTCGAGATTTTCCATTTCCATCCTTTGGTAAAGTAGAATGTCCAGAAAAAAGTTGTAACTGTAATACCAAAACTAACTGCTCTAGCAATACTACTTATTTCTAATTTTAAAGCTAATATGAATAAATAAGAAACTGCAATAATTGCAGCTAAGGCTATTGAAATAAAAACGATATTTTTTAATTCTTCTTTTTTGAGCATATTCCTTTAGGTATTATGGCTAACTAATTTATAAGCGAAAAAAACTCTTGCATCTGCAACTAAAATAGGATAGATAAGCAAAGCTATATTTTGTTTTCTTATTTTTCAAATATATGTATTTTTTCTTGCCAATTTTTACGGATTTCCGTACTTGATTTTTTTTTATTAATTCAAAATAAATAATGGTAATGCATTAAAAAAGCGAATAAATATTCTTATTCGCTTTGATTAATTTATATAGTTCTATCCCAAGAAACTCTTCAACTCCTCATAAGTCCCAATCTTCACACTAACTTTCTCCTCATTAATAACACTTTCAATTTGAGCAGGAATAGGAAGCGTAATTCCTAGCGCCGGTTCCACAACATCTAAGAATTTAATAGGATGTGCTGTTTCTAAGAAAATTCCAATTGCGTTAGGGTGTTTCTCCAATTCTTTTTTCAAACCTAGATAACCAACAGCACCGTGAGGTTCTGCGATATAACCGTCTGTGTTGTAAATCTTCTTTAAAGCTTCAAGCGTTTCTTCATCAGTATAGCTATAAGAAGAAAAGTCTTTTTCGAAAGCTTTTAAGTCATTATTGTATAATTCCTGAATTCTAATAAAGTTGCTTGGGTTTCCAACGTCCATGGCGTTAGAAATTGTCGCTTTAGAAGGTTTTGGGTCGTATTTTCCGTTTTCTAAGAATCTTGGCACGGTGTCGTTTACGTTTGTAGAAGCAACGAAATGTTCAATTGGCAAACCTAATTTCTTTGCCATAATTCCGGCGCAGATATTCCCGAAGTTTCCGCTTGGACAAGAAAAAACTAAAGGTTTGTTTTGGCTTTTCAACGCTTTGTAAGCAAAGAAGAAATAAAACATTTGCGGTAACCAGCGTGCAATATTAATAGAGTTTGCCGAAGTCAGGTTTTTATGCGCCAAAGTTTCATCTAAAAACGCTTTTTTTACCATATCCTGACAATCGTCAAAAACACCGTCAACTTCAAGTGCTTTAATGTTTTGCCCTAAAGTCGTCAATTGTTTTTCCTGAATATCGCTCACTTTTCCTGACGGATATAAAATGACAACATCAACGCCGTCAACGCCAAGAAATCCGCTTGCAACAGCTCCGCCCGTATCTCCAGAAGTCGCTACTAAAACAGTGTTTTTAGCGTCTTTTTTGTCTTTATTGAAATAGCCCAAACAACGCGACATAAAACGCGCTCCAACGTCTTTAAACGCCATTGTTGGTCCGTGAAATAATTCTAACGAATAGATTCCGTCTTCGACTTTCACAACCGGAAAATCAAAAACTAAAGTTTCAGCAATGATTTCTTTTAGTTTTTCTGCTGGTATTTCGTCGCCTACGAATTGTTTAATCGCTTCAAAAGCGATTTCTTCGTGGCTTAAACTTTCGATTTTATCAAAAAAAGAAGGATCAAGCGGTGTAATGCTTTCTGGGAAATATAATCCTTTGTCAGTTGCTAATCCTTGTATAACAGCTTCTTGAAAAGAAACTTTTGGGGCATTATGGTTTAAACTGTAGTATTTCATTTCTAAATTTTAGATTTTAGATTTTAGATTTTAGATTTTTTGGAGAGTAAATTCCAATGCTAAAATTCCAAATTCCAATGGTTGTGTTTTTTATTTAACCGCAAAGAGCGCAAGGAATTGGTTTCTTTTGAAAACGCAGAGATCGCAAAGCTTTGTGGTAATATTTTTTTATTTCAATATTTTATGTTTTCAATTGTGTGTTGCTTTTGTCAGGCTGAGCGGAGTCGAAGTCCCGCAAAGTATGCACATAAAGTAAATCCTCAACGTTTGTCATTTCGACGTAAGGAGAAATCTTCGCAAGTAACTCCGCAACGTTAATCCAATCTTTGTCGAGTTTCTCGTGGAGATTTCTCCTTCGTCGAATTGTAAAAGTTACTTATTTCGGTAACGGATTTATCATTTCAATTGGCTTTTTTCCATCAATTCCCTGATGTGGTC